>DAOVYC010000151.1 GCA_030635805.1 bacterium
TCCTCCACTGGCTCTTCTACTATTTCTTCCTCCACTGGCTCTTCTACTATTTCTTCCTCCACTGGCTCTTCTACTATTTCTTCCTCCACAGGCTCCTCAACCGGCTCTTCACTAGGTTCTTCAACTACCTCTTCTTCAACCGGCTCTTCACTAGGTTCTTCCTCCACTGGTTCTTCACTAGGTTCTTCCACTTGTTCTTCCACCGGTGACCCAACCACTTCCTCGGCATGTGCATAAAGAAAAGAAGATAAAACGGTAGGATTAAAAACGATCAGTAAACTTATAACACAGCTTACTAATCGATGACTTAGGCGCAGACTAAACATATAGAAATAATTAAATTATTAAAAATCATTAAAAAACCTAATTCACTGTCTATATCAGACTGGTTTTAGATCATAGATTATGAGGCAGATTTTGCAATGTCTTTTTTATTTCACCCTTAAACACCTTGGTTCTTTCAGTTGCTCAGCCGGGCAATATTTTCTGGTGCAACCACCAATAACCCCATTGCTTACGGAACAACTGTTACAACCATCAAACCACGATACGCAATTTTCGGGTATTCCTGTTCCGGTATTTTTTATCTGCACTTTTTCTACTCGAATTTTTTGACTAACCGGATTTTGTATTTTTTGAATTTCAGGCTGAACCTCAGGCTCAGCAGTTTCTAAACTATCGCAACCACTTAGCGTTATTAAAATCATAATAATAAAGCCGAGTGAGAAAATGTTAGGATTTTTCATATTTTTAAGTTAAAAAACACCCCCAATCATAACAAAACTTACGCATTATAGAAACTTGCGCTTTATCCAGATTTTTTTACTCTGCTGTTTTACTTATACTTCCCACTTAAAAATAGTAAGACCAAACCTGTCATCTTATCTTTATCCTGTGGCCTACTCTCCGCAATCAGCAGGGTAAGCGCGGTCAAAGCCTCGGGAGTAAGACTGGCGCGGAGCAATCCCGTTTTACGTAAAAACCAGACAAACGCAAAAGCGCCGTTTCGCTTGTTACCATCCACAAACGGATGATTTTTAACTATGAAATATAAAAGATGTTTTGATTTTATTCCCAGCCGGCAACAAGGCTCTTACATCCGTCATCGCCCGCATAAATTTTTGATAGTTTTCTCCAATCCGTTTTTTATTGATAGTGTAGCCTTGGAGCAGGTGTTGTTTGAGGGTTTTTGTTGCCCATTTGCGGAATTCTATTGCCACTTTGGAATTGGTCCTATATCCCACGCTCAAAATCACATCCAAAGAATAGAAAACAACTGGCTTGTCGGAATTTGCAATATGCATTTTTTGCATATTGCTTTTTTGCTCAATTTCCCCATCTTTAAAAATATTCCGAACATGCCTAGACACTACGGACTGGTCAATACCAAAAAGATCCACAATTTGCTTTTGCGTAGCCCAAATAGTTTCCTTGCCAAAATCTCCACGCAACTCAATCGCTCCGTTCTTGGCTTGATAAATAACAATTTTCTGATTGGTTTTATTTTTCATGTGTACTTTTCGCTAACTGGTTTTTCTTTAAACTGCACCCCTAATCATAGCAAAACTTACGTATTATAGAAACTTCACCATATAACTCCCCACCAACTCATACCCAAACTTCCGGTAATATTCCCTGGTCCCGATCCCCGAAATCACCGCTATTTTTTTAAACCCGCTCTCACGAGCAATCCTCTCCGCTTCTTTCAATAATTTCGTCCCCCAGCCGGCATGCTGTTTCTTCTTCCCCGCTTTCCCCACCGCAATCTGTTTTCCGTAAACATGAACCTCCCGGACTAACGCCGTGCCTTTCAACTCTTGAATAAAAGTTTTGTACGGGAATCGCAAACGGATAAGCCCGATAATCTTATCGTGCTTTTTATCCTCGAAGGAGATAAACAACTCCTTACCCTTACTTGCCTTATACTCTCTCATCACCAGCGAAACATCCTTTTCGTTAAATTTCCGATCTCCGATTTCCCTGTAACGAATGTCGCGGGGAGGGGAGTGCTCGTCTTCCAATCTTTTTTCCACCACCTCTCGAATATTTGATATTTTAAAACCGGAAACAACTTCATTGCTGGGAATGTCGCGCGCGAGGCGATCCACCCGGCACCACTCCGGCACAGATTTCATTTCGTCGACCAGAATATCTTCCAGAACCTTGTCGCTATAAGACTTATACTCTCCTTTTTCCAGCATTCGGGCCAGGGGAGTGTGGGGCATAACCACGCAGGGGTAGATTTTTAGGTAGTCCGGCTGAAAATCCGGGTTTGCAAACAGTTCCCTCATCATCTCCTTATCTCTTTTCGGACTCGATCCCGGCAGATTCGGCATCATGTGATAGCCGATCTTAAATCCGGCATCCTTCAGAAGTCGAGTCGCCTCGATCACCTGTTTTGTCGTGTGTCCCCGCCTGGTTTTTTCCTGAATATCATCATAAACGGTTTGTACCTCCATCTCCACTTTTGTTACTCCCAACTTCCTCATTCTCCGCACTTCCTCTTTGGTTATACAATCCGGCCTTGTTTCCACATTAATGCCAATGCACCGCACTTTCGACAATTCATTTTCCTTCATTATCTTCGCTCCGCTCCCTCCGCTCGTACCGCTCCTTAAAATCAATGTATTGATTTTATCCGCTCCATGTACCGAATGCACCACACTTTCTACAAATTTCGTAAGTTTTCCCGTAGGGTCCTTGGCCATCTGCTCATGAAACTCATTCATCGCCTGCAGA
>DAOVYC010000143.1 GCA_030635805.1 bacterium
AAGCACCTGCTTAATATACTTTACCCCCTCACTGGCAGCTATTTTTGCCGCCTTTTCCGTATCGAGAAATTTTCCCTCATCACGAAAGAAAACTTCACTCACCGCCACGTCGGCAATCGTCATAACCACAAATCCTATCGCTACCCATTTGATTGTCTCCTTTTGCTTCGTTATTTCCTCATCTATTTTTCCACCGGCAACAAGTAATCGATATCCGGAAATAACAATAAACAAAACCCCCAAACCACCAAAAATATATTGCAAAAACTTCACAACACGCTTCACAAGCACCACAACACCTGCAGTTCCCTGTTCCGTAAGATCTTCAACAAGAGGAAAGCTGACTTCAAATTTTTCTTTGTCTCCTTCTTTATAATCAACCGTCCCCAGTGGCTCTTCCGAACCACTACCGAAAAGTATCTCGAATTCCCCTACGGGGGATCCTTCTTCACCGGCATACGCAATCAAATTCTGCGTATAAGAAAAAACACCAACAGAACCAAGGAGAACCGCAAAAAACAAGAAGAAAACAACCAATTTGTGAACAATTTTTTTATTCATGTCTACTTAATAAATTCAGCAACTATCGTATAGGCCGAGAAAATTATCACGAGCCCCATCAGGGAACCGATAAGCATATTCTTACCCTTTTCTGTGCTCTGCTCGTGACCCAGAGCAGTCGCATACATAGCCGCCCCGGCAATAAGAGAAAATACGGCGACACCACCGGCAAAAGCCAAAATCATATTAATAACCTGAGAGATAATCGACTTACCTGCCTCAATCTGAACCTCTCCAATAACAACTTCTTTTCCGACTTCAAAAGGAAAAATCACCTTTCTGATTAAAGTATCCGCCGCCATAATAAGTACAAGAGCAACAATCCCCCACATAAAAACCTTTTTTTGCCTGTCCAGCACATCACTTTCCTGCCCTCCGACTATCAGAGCCAAACCGGAACGAATAATAAAGAAAAAGGCGATACCTTGAATAATATATCGTATAAAAAGAACAATAATACCCAACTGTTCATTAAATTTGCCGACGCTTTGCTCTAACATAGTACCGCCTTCGCCGTTTGCCATCTGATCACCTATAAACGTCCCTCCAGAAAGAACGAAGATCTGATCAACAATAATATCGGAAACAGCCACAACCGCCAGACCAATAAAGATCATTAAAATAGAGTGTTTTGCCTTGGAAACACGGTCTTCATTACTATTGGCCACAATCATCTGAATTCCGAAATAAACCAGAGAAAGCACCGCAACAGCACCGATTAATTGTGTAATTACACTATATCCTTTGCTAAAAACAAAGTAATGTATTGCTGAAAGACCTTCTTTTGTACCAAGCAAATTTTTCTGGAGAGCTTCCCCCGCAAGACTCGCGGGTTTACTTCCTCCCGGAAGACGTAATTGCGATACAAAATCAGAAGAAATAATATTCACGCTATTCGCTCGAAATACAAACAAAACAAGCAATAAAACAGAAAATATGCCAAAATATGGCATAACTTGCTCTAAAAATTTACGTGAGAAAATTTGTTGCATTCTTAATTTCTTATTATTAACTACTTGAAGGTAAGTTTTATCCTATTGAATCTCTATATTTTAGCATAAATTAGCCAAAAACTCAATAGTTCGACTGTCATTTTCTTAAAAATTTGTCTCCTCCACCTTCCCTATTCCTCCTTCCTCATTCTTTATCCATTATTCATTATTCCTTATTTTGAGTCCGCTGTGGTGGACGAAATCCGCCTTTGGAGGACATTATTCCCAAATTCCCCTTGCAAAAACGTCAATTTTCAATAAAATTAACACGGGTTCGAAATCAACCCCTTTTTTAAGATGATTATAACTATGAAAAAACTAAAAAACTACTTCCTGGACAGCTTCCGTGAATTAAATCACGTAACCTGGCCCACCCAAAAACAGGCCATTCGCATGACGGTTATCGTTATCGGATTTATTATAGTTGCCGCCCTTTTCTTGGGACTTACAGACTATTCCTTTAGTTATCTCTACACCTATCTTATTAGTATTGCCTAGTGTAGAACAGTATTTATCCTAAAATTAACACGAGTCACAGCATGACTGACGATACCGCTAAAAATCAAGATCCCTCTACCGACACAGATGAAACTGCAACCACCGAAGAAAATATAGAAAAAACCATAGAAGAAAATACGGAAGAAGTTGAAGAAGAAAATGAAGAAGTTAAAGACCTGTCCTCCGACGTGTCCGCCAAAGCCACACAAAACGAGGCAAAGGAGGAAACCTCGACGAAGAAAAAAGAGGCCATAAAAGAAGAGAAAAAAGAAGAGGAGAGTGAAGGGAGGAAAGAGAATGATGATAAAGAAGGAGTGGAGGAAGGGGGAAAGAAAAATATCATGGAAGATATTTTCGAAGAACACCTTGAAGAAAACAGCATTGCCCCGGGAAAAACAAAAGGGAAACAAGCTAGAGGCACCGGGAAAAACTGGTATGTTATTCATACTTATTCCGGTTATGAGGATGCTGTGGAAAAATCACTTCGACAAAGAATCGAAACATTTAATATGCAGGATTACATTTTTGACGTTATTGTCCCAAAAGAGTCTGCAATCTCCATCAAAAAAGGATCTCACGTAACGGAAAAAATAAGAATGTTCCCCGGATATGTCCTCATAAACATGATCGTTACGGATGATAGCTGGTACGTAGTAAGAAATCCTCCAAATGTGACCGGATTTGTCGGATCGGGAACTATACCCGTCCCTGTTCTTCCGGAGGAATTTGATAGAATCAAGAGACAC
>DAOVYC010000104.1 GCA_030635805.1 bacterium
ATACTTCTATCATTTTGGGAATCACCTCATGAAGGTCTCCCACAATTCCGTAATGAGCAATGGAAAATATTGGCGAATTTGAATCCGTGTTTACAGCCACAATTCGGCCAGACTCTTGCATACCCGCCATATGCTGAATAGATCCTGATATCCCGAAAGCAAAATACAAGTTTGGACGTACGGTAATACCGGTTTGTCCTATTTGGTGATCACGGCCAATAAATCCGGCGTCCACAGCTGCTCGTGTCGCACCTATTTCACCCCCCAATATTTTGGAGAATTCGTAAATGATGTTAAAATTGTCTTTTGAGCCAACACCCATCCCACCTGCAACAATTATCCTGGCAGATTTAAGATTAATCTGTTTCTCAGCCTTAACACGTTCTATTATTTTGATAATTTGATCTTCTTCTGTCAAGTTAGATTTCAGTTGTATAATTTCGCCTTTTCTTGAAAAATCCGGTTTTGAATGTTTGAAGACACCTTCTCGAACGGTGGCCATTTGTGGTCTATTTTCGGGAGTTACTATAGTCGCTATTATATTTCCACCGAAAGCAGGACGAATCTGCAAAAGGATTTGTTCCCATGCCTTCTTCCCAAATTTGTAATCCCCAATTTTTAAATCAGTACAATCTGCCGTTAATCCTGTCTTCACTTGAGAAGCCACTCTTGGTGCAAGATCTCTCCCAATATTTGTTGCACCGATAAGAAGAATACTTGGGCAGTATGTCTTGATAAGATCTGCCGTGATTCGTGTATAAGGTAAGCTCAAATAATGTTCCAATTTAGGATGATCAGCCACGTAAATCTTGTCTGCACCGTGGGCAATTAATTCGGGAGCCAAACTCAAAACCCCATCTCCAATGATAAACGCGACAAGTTTTGCCTGTAATTGGTCAGCAAGTTCCCTGCCTTTCCAAATAAGTTCAAGGCTCACATCAGCAATTTTCTTCTTATCGTTTTCTGCATATATCCAAATATCGTTTTCCATGATATTTTCAATCAAATTGTGTTCTCGTTTACCAATTCATCAATAAACGCTTTAATTCCCTGTTCAGATGTATCAAAGCGTTTAGATTCTCGAGGTGTTAATCTCACATTTTCCACACTTTTTATACGTGTTGGTGACCCAACAAATCCACATATTTCGGCAGGACATCCAAGTCCTTCGAGATCCCAAATAGGTATTAAAAGCCTGTTGTTTGAGAGTTTCTCACGCTCTTTTTCATCCTCGACTCGAGAACTGATCTTCCCTTTCTTCCAAAACATCATCCGTTTTACTGAAGGAGGCCTCGGTTTTCTGGCGGTATCGGTTACTGTAATGAGAAGTGGTATCACCCCCCGAACACGTTCATATCCACCATCAATGATTCGTTTGATTTCAATGTCACTTCCATTTAAATAATCAATAGATTCAGCCAGTGTTACCTGAGGGATGTCGAGTTTTTCAGCAACTTGTGGACCGACCTGAGCGGTATCACCGTCAATTGCCTGCCTTCCGCAGAATATTATGTCATAATTACCATTTTTCCTTATGGCCCTTTCCAATACATGGGATGTAGCAAGTGTATCAGCTCCTGCAAACTTTTTGTCAGACAGGAGAATGGCCTTGTCTGCCCCTCGACTCAGAGCATCCTTGAGGACTTCGATTGCCGATGTTGGACCCATGGAAATCACCGTAATATTCCCCCCGGCTTTATCTTTTACTCCAAGAGCCATTTCCAAAGCAAAAAGATCATCCGGATTGACAACCGCTGGTAGGGCCTGACGGTTTACGGTTCCGTCTTCCCTCAATACATCAGAAGTCACATTTCGTGTATCGGGAACCTGCTTAATTAAGCAAATCATGTCATATGGCATAGGCACCTCATTATCCTAACCCGCATTTCTCACGAAGAATTTTAACTCGATAGTTATTGTAATTATTTAACTTAATAGTTTTATTATATAAAATAATTTTGCTGAAAAATTTTCATGAAATATCAGGGCTAATGGCTTAGATAATTAAGTTCCTTGGGTAAAGGAATTCCTTTGCCCATTGAATCTTCACCGTAATTGACACTAGCAAGGAGTTCAATATCGCTTAGAGCCCGCTCGTCGCCCTCAAAGATAACTTCAGTAATGTTCTCCTTCTGAATTTTACCACCTGCCCACTGAATATCGAGTATACTGCTGGCATCAAAGCGGTCTTTCCCCACGCACAGCTCCACCTGCCCCCCGTAATGCTTAACCGTCTTTGCTACCAGCAGACTGGGTCTGCTGTGAAAACCAAGCTTCACAGGTACTCCGACGGTAATGGAAGATCGTTCGATATTTTCATTCAGGATCTCGCGGGCCAGATCTTTCCCGGTTGTAAGGTAATGACAGATATAGTAAAGGCCGTAATTAATGATACGGTCAAGAAGGGTTTCGGGATCGACCAAAACGGATAATTGATCTTGAACTTTTTTGTAGCTGTTCTTATATCCGGCTTCGTGAAGGTGCCGCTCATAAAAATGAAGAAGCCGCCCGATCATTTGCAGAAGGTGAAATACGACCGAGAAATAGCCGCGCAGATCTTTGAGTTCCCGGTTGCCGAAACGGTATCCACCGTGGATGACGTATGTGTCGAAGGATGACTGCAGATTGTGAACCAGCATCTCAAAACGCCTCATTTCAACTTCGTTGACCCTGTCAGGTACGATCTTTAATATCTCTGTAAGATCGTAGGGCTTATAAAACCCAAGTTGTTCAAATGATTCCGAGATACTTAAGAGTTCACTGGCGATTTTGACAATACTTTGCTTCTGAAGGTCCTTGTCCGAATCGTCAATGTCATAATAAAGCATTTCACTGGTTATAATACCAGGGAAATCTTCCATTTCGTAACTCTCGTCTGGCATAGATATCTTAAGCCTCCGAGCCTCTTCAATTATTATTGGGGCCAATTTCATAAGAGTCTTTCTCAAAAAATAAAGAGTAGCAGTCCCATCCTTTTGAAAAGTCTCAGAATCCGGAAGGCCATAGAAAACAAGACGATTTAAAATATGTGTTTGCGAGTAGCCCGCTAGGCTTAAATGCCGGACAGCAGCCGAAAGCTCGCGGTAGAAATACCATTCTTTGTTATTTTTGGCACCGTGGTAATCGAGGAAATCTTCCAGAATCTGGGAGGTGCCTATTAGCTTCGAAAAAAGCATCTTGGTAAAAAGATACCGGGGTGAATTAAACTTTGTTATATAGGCACAGCATTTCAAATAATCGTTGGAAAATATGCGGACCTTCTCGGCAAACGAAATATCGCAAACAGTTTGTTGAAATTTCATTTTATATCATATCCAAAAATAGAATCGCGAAGCGATTGTATAACTTGTATTACGCTAATTGTTAAATGACAGAATGTTAGTGCAAATTGAAGACAATTTATATTTATTACTATCACCACAATGTGGTATTTATGTCAACGAAAAAATTGTTCGCAACAAATAAAGTTTTTATATGCAGCGCCCAAAGGGTGAAAATTTTTCAGCTTAAGAAGAAAACGTTTAGAGTACAAAGTGTAACTTGGAATTTTTCGCTAACCCACGCGTTAACTTAATAATTTTTTCATTGAATGAAGATCTAATCCGGC
>DAOVYC010000071.1 GCA_030635805.1 bacterium
GGGATATTCGATTATAACAATTCCTAAAGACTATATGAGTAAAAAAGATGAGAAGGGTTTTGAAAGTGTTGCTTCTGATTATGGGTTGAGTATCAAGGATCATCAGAGGGAGGTTGGTCCTTCGAAAATAGATTTTTATGTTTTGCAAAAAACTCATGATTCTTTAACAGATAAACTTTATGATCTCTCTTGGAAGGGCGATCCGAGGAGGAAGTGATGGGGAGTAGGTTAGTGAAATGGCAAGACCAAGAAACTTGGACTCAACACGGACTAGACCAAGGCTACGATCAAAGAAATCCCACGAGTTTAGTTAGAAGTAAGAATAAAGAAGAAAGATCTTGGTATAGTAAGGGCAATAAGAATAAATGGCCACAAAAATTCCCCTTCACCAAAAAAAACATATCAGAATACCAAACCTTCAAACAATGGGAACAATACGGACTAGACCAAGGCTACGATCAAAGAAATCCTAAGAGTTTACAGTGTAGTAAAGACCCAGATGAAAAACTCTGGTACAATAGAGGTACCGCAAAAAAATGGAACCCTGATTTCCCCTTCACTAGAAAACATGTATACAGATGGACAGACCAAGAAACTTGGACTCAACACGGACTAGACCAAGGCTACGATCAAAGAAATCCCGCTAGTTTATCTGAAAGTAAGAAAAAAGAAGAAAGAGTTTGGTATTCTACTGGTTCAAAAAAAAGGAAAGATAGCCCACAAATATGGAGAAAGAGTTTCCTCTTTAATAGAATAGAGAGATCCGAATGGCCAAATAAAGAAACTTGGACTCAACACGGACTAGACCAAGGCTATGATCAAAGATCTTCTAATAGTCTACGGGAGAGTAAAGACCCAAAAGAAAGAGCTTGGCTCAATAGAGGCAATACTGGAAAATGGAACCCAGATTTCCCCTTTACTAGAAAACTAGCAAGATGGCCAGATCAGGAAACTTGGGAACAATACGGACTAGACCAAGGCTACGATCAAAAAAATCCTGTTAGTTTAGCTCAAAGTAAGAAGAAAGAAGAAAGAGTTTGGTATAATATGGGCTGTAGAGAAAAATGGAACCCGGATTTTCCCTTTACTAGAAAACATGTGTACAGATGGACAGACCAAGAAAGCTGGAAACAATATGGAATAGGGCACGGCTACGATCAAAGAAATCCCGCTAGTTTAGATAAAAGTAAGAAAGAAGAAGAAAAAGCTTGGTATAGGAAAGGGAGTAATAAAAAATGGATCAAGGATTTTGATTTTAATAGAAAAAATGGCTCAAAATGGAAAAACCAAGAAAGCTGGAAACAATATGGAATAGAACAAAGTTACGAAAAAAGAAATCCAAACAGCTTACATTCCAGTAGAGATCTTCATGAAAGGTCTTGGTACAATAAAGGTTCTAGTAAAAAATGGCTCAAAGATTTCTCCTTCTCAAGAATCAACGGAATCAAAATAAAATCAGAAAAACAACTTCAAAATTTCCTAGAAGAAAACGAGCAGGCTAAAAAAATTGCTTCGCTCTCAACCGCAAATGGATATGTTGGAGATGTGGCCACTATACTAATGAAATTTTTCCCTGAGAGATTTCCCTCCCAAGCTAATCTTGCTAAGATGCTCCCAAAAGCGAATAAAAAAATCACTCATGCCTTAAGTCCTTATAGTTTTGGGAATATGATGAGTGATTTTGATTTCCTTCCTCCAATGGAAATAGAGATAAAGCGTGATCTTGAGAATCTTCTTTTTATGATTATGAGGGACCAATATAAAATTAAGT
The DNA here is from genome assembly GCA_030635805.1 of bacterium. Classification (GTDB taxonomy): domain Bacteria; phylum Patescibacteriota; class Gracilibacteria; order JAUYGZ01; family DAOVYC01; genus DAOVYC01. The sequence goes on from DAOVYC010000071.1 coordinate 1,772, forward strand.
TTAATGAGAATCCTGCTGAGACTATTGAGGAAATTGGACGGTTTCCCTCAGAGAATAAGAATACCAAGTCTTTGGTGGGGAAAGTTTTGACTCATTACGAAAACATTTATAATTTTACGATTCCTGGTTTTGGGAGGATGGGGGGATAAATTGGCCATGATAACGACTTCTTATTTTGCGGTGAGTAGAAACTTAGGTGGGACGAAGATTTCTGTTGCGAGATATAATCCTCCAAGAATTACTGGGAAGATAGAGGTTCAAAATTCCTTCGCTCCGTCGGGAGAATTGTTAAAAAAGTACAGGGGAGGGAAAGTGGATTGGGCAAAATATAAGGAAATTTATGCTAATGAGCAGGGGGAACATTATCGCGAATCTCCTAAGGATTTTGAAAATTTGCTCGAGAGGGCGGTAGAAGGGGATTTGGTTTTATTGTGTTATGAGCGTTATGAGGGTCTGAAAACTAAATGTCATCGTTTGCTTTTGGTAGATATATTAAAGGAAATTTCAAAGGAAAGAAAGTATAAGGTTGATTTTGTTGATGAAATTTTTTATGAGAAAAAGGGATAGTAGAAATGCTCTGTTGTGGCAAAGACGTGGATTCAACCCCCAGCTATACTTTCCCCCTACAATTAAAAAATTAAATGTAAGGGGAAGATTTATATATCCCAATATCTTAAATTTTGTATGGCATATATACATGTAAAAAATGTTCGAGGGAAAAAATATTATACCTTGCGGATATCAGTTAGGAAAAATAATAAAATAATCACCAAAGATTTATGCAACCTGGGAGACAATCTCTCAAAGATAAATCTAGATAAATTAGAGAAAAAATACAAAACTCAAATTAGAAAATCTTATCGAACCTTAAAAAATTTTCTTGACAAAAATATCTATCTTGAGAAAGCTAAAAAATTAAAAATTAAAAAAGAGAAATATTTTTCTAAAGAACAAGAAGAAGAAATAAATGCTATAACTCTTCATTATAAAACTCGGTTCTTAAAATTAGATAAACTAACACGAGGAGAGGTTTTTGAAAATTTTATTTTGAGTTTTGCAGTGAATAGCACTTCAATAGAGGGGAATACAATTAATCTTAAGGAAGCTAATGAGTTATTTGCAAAAGATAAAATTCCTAAGGATAAAACCTTGAGGGAGGTTTACGATTTAAAGAATACAAAGAGAGTGATTTTATTTTTAAGGGAAGAGTCTCTAAAGATTAACGAAAGTCTTATTATTAAAGTGCATGATATGTTACTTGAAAATATTGATAAAAGGACAGGCTTTAGAACTCATGAGATTCGGATTTTTGGTCAACCGTTTAAACCGTCGCCTGCGAGATATGTCAGGGCAGATGTAAAAATTTTGGTTGATTGGTATAATAAAAACAAAACAAAACTTAATCCACTTGTCTTAGCAATCTTATTTCATCATAAATTTGAAAAAATCCATCCGTTTTCAGACGGGAATGGAAGGACTGGAAGGGTTTTGATGAATCATATACTTTATTTAGCGGGATATCCTCCGACGGTAATTACAAAAAGGTTTAGGGATGATTATATTTCTGCAATGAACGATGCTGATAAAGCGTTAAGTAAAAGTCTAATAAGTATTAATCCAGTAGAATACAAAAAACTTGTTGACTTTTCTGTTTTAGAATTTAAAAGTTCTTATTGGGATATTTTTTTAGTGTAAAAACTTTTTATCAATTTAATCTGGTTTAAAATACTGCCTCACTAAATTTCTTGTATTATTCCGAAATTCCCTTAATTTAGGATTATAATCTGGGAGTTTCCATCCTGGAACCGAATTGAGCATAATCGACTCAAGATCAGGAGTATCCTCTGAACACTTCAGGTGAAAAGAGCTACTAATCACGTCCCCCTCAAATAGTGCATGAACCTTACATTCTATCTCTACATTCTCATCGCGCTTGGATGTGTCTTCTCCTAATCCATTTAGTGACACCTTATATGAAGCACGATATCCAATTATCGCGTGTAAACCCTTAGCAAGATACGAAATGAATTCTACTGATTCTCCTAAATCTATTGCCCTCGGAAATTTTATAGTATTAGAGTCTCTTATCTCTTCTATATCCATACTCAAATATCGTCCAGATTATATTTAAATATTTATACCCTCGACTAATCATATCCAGTCATATTTCCTAATTTCCCAGAATTCCCGGAAGACCTCTTCGCCGCAATGACATCATCAATCCTCAAAATCATAATCGCGACTTCCGACGCTGAGGCAATTGCTTGAGTCTTAACTTTCAACGGCTCGATAATTCCCTCTGTCAAAGTGTCTTCAACTTTGCCAGAAAATAAATTTAGACCTGCATTTTTCATCCCGGAATCATGACTTACCCAAAGCTCAGTTAAAACATCGATAGGGTCCATCCCGGCATTCTCCGCCAATGTCGTCGGTATAAATTCTAAAGCGGAAGCAAATTCTTTTACGGCGAGTCCTTCACGACCTTTCAGCGTCGAGGCAAATTCTTTCAATTTTTTAGCCAACTCAATCTCAACCGCACCTCCACCCGCAACAATTTTTGAATCCTTCAGCGTCGCTGCGACATCACCAAGTGCGTCCTGCATTCCTCGTTCGACCTCATCGATGACGTGTTCGGTTCCTCCACGAATCAAGATTGTCAATGCTTTCGGATTTTTGCATCCCATGATATAAGTCATGCCATCTTCACCTTCCTTACGTTCTTCGACATAAGCCGCGTAACCTAAATCCCCTGAACAAATCTCGCTTAGTTTTGAAACAATCTTCGCCCCCGTTGCCTTCGATAAACTTTGCATATCACTTTTTGCTACACGACGCACAGCATAAATCCCTGCTTTTGCTAAATAATACTGAACCAGATCATCAATCCCCTTCTGAACGAAAAGAACATTCGCTCCGGATTCTTTAATCCATTCAACC
>DAOVYC010000060.1 GCA_030635805.1 bacterium
CAAAGCAATGAGAGAAGTCCGAAAAAAATCACATGAAGCCGTATTTGGAGAGGGAGATGCGCTAAGACCCGCAAAAGTAGTATCAATCCCGGAAAAGAAGAAAAAAAATAGAAAGGAAACTAAAAAAATTAAAAAAGCTCTGGCCAAAAAATTGCTAGAGCAAGTTCAGATCAATAAAATCCTTGCCGAAAAAAATTTAGAAAAAGAAATCACAAAAGAAGAATCTCCCGAAAAAGAAATTTCTAAAGAAGAAGCAGAAGAAGGAGACAGGGCTTCAATCGAGAAAATAAGAGAAGAAATAAAGAAGGCGACATAGATATTTTTTCCTAAAACAGATACAATACATAGTGCTTGTTTAAACACTCTATGCTTCTTATTGATCTGGAATTACGGAAATCACAAGACTCCCGTCTTGCTCCTTACGCGCAAAAAAATTCAGATAGTAAAGGTAGACAATACGGAGAAAAGACCGATCCTCTCAGACTCCCCTTTCAGAGGGATCGAGATCGCATTATTCATGCTAAGGCTTTTCGAAGATTACAAGGAAAAACTCAAGTGTTCCACGCCTCTCATGGAGATCACTTCCGCAGTAGGCTTACCCACACCCTGGAAGTCAGTCAGATCGCGCGCGACATCGCGCGCAACCTTCGCCTTAATGAAGATTTAGCGGAAGCTATCGCCCTCGCTCATGACCTCGGTCACACTCCCTTTGGTCACGCCGGAGAAGAGGCCTTGAATGAAGTGATGCAAGAATATGGAGAAGGATTTGAGCACAACAAACAATCCAGAAGAGTGGTGGAGATTATCGAACAAAAATATCTGGATTTTCCCGGCCTTAATCTTACTTTCGAAGTTTTGGACGGGCTTATCAAACACCGAACATCTTACGACAAGGGAGAACTGGGAAAATCATCCCTGGAGGCTCAGGTGGTAAATATCGCTGATTCTATTGCCTACAATGCTCACGATATAGACGACGGCATTCGCGGAAATATCATCACTTTAGATCAATGTCGGGAATTAAAAATCTGGAAGAGGATCGAAGAAGAGCTAACAACAATAAGCAAAAATGAGATACTCGAAAGACAAGTTATTCGTAATCTGATCAACACCATGGTCAACGATGTACTCAAAAAATCCGACAATAATTTCCAAGAAAAAAAATATGAAGTACAGTTCTCCCGAGGCCTACAATCGGAAATTAGTGAACTCCAGGAATTTTTATCCAAAAAATTCTACTTAAGTAAAAAAGTACTGGAAAAATCCAGGCATGGACAAGAAATTATCAAAGAACTATTCGAAAAATTAATAAAGAATGAACAGACCCTCTCCAAAGAGTTTGATAATAGATTAAAATCAGAACCCAAACATATAGTTGTGCAAGACTATATTGCGGGCATGACAGATAAATTCGCGTTAAATCTTGCACAAAAACTCTAACTATGTACAATATATGTGTTCATCACTTTAAAACAAAAATTTATGTTTTTCAGAAGAAAGAAAAAATCGGACATCAGCCTTAAGAAGGGTGCCAAAAAATTTGATAAACTCATGACCGGAGTGATTATTGGTGGTGCCGTTGGATCTGTTCTTGGTGCCACACTTTCAGACAAGAATAAACGTGAAAAAATAAGCGAAAAAGGAAGGGAGTTCGTAAAAAATCAGGCAGAAAATCTAAAAGAATGTATCCAAAAACAAGAACAGAATAAAAAAAGTATTTTCAGTAAGATTATAAACATCTTTAGAAAATAAAGATGATCAAAAAAAATCTCATTATTGGATATGTTGCTGTGATTATTATAATCACGTTGCACATCACCAACTCCCCGGCAGTTCTTTCCACAAATAGCTGGCAGGTTACGCATACCCAAAGTTTTGAGACCTATGCAAATTCGAATGAAGAAACCACGGAAAATATCCTTAAAATTGTTGGAAATGATGAAAACATACCGGAAGAATGCCAAAGAAGAAGTTTTGGAATCATCTGTAGTCAAGAGACAAAAATCAAGGTTGATGTGGAAAACATCTGGACAATTACAGAGGCAGCTTCTATCCATTCTCCGGTTCTGGCTCCCGAAGAATTCGCCACAAGTTATCCGGGCATTCAGGAAACAAATACTCTAACAAATGAATCAAGTGAAGAAGATAAACTGGTTGCCCAAAGAATTCTGTATGAAAGAGGATTATTATCCGTTCCTCCAACGGGATTCCTTGGTCACCTTACCAAAATAGGAATAACTTACTTGCAAGATATCAAACAGATCTATGATGAACCCGATCACATAGGTCCAAAAACCATCAATGAATTAAATGCTCTCAAGGAAAGAATGGAAGAAGAAAACTATATAGAAAAAAATCCTCTTCCTTCACTTAACCCAATTAATCTCTCTCCCGTTCTTCAGAGCGTTTATCAGAACCATGCTTCAAAAATAAATCTCATTCAAAATAATCCCGGCTTCTACGAAACGACCCAGATGCAAAATTCTGTGGATAGCACCCCTGTTCCTTTCATTAACTACTCCGGAGAAATTAAAATCCTTTCCCAAGAATAGCGAGCAAAGCGTTCCGAAGCGAAGTAAACCTGAACTCGCTGAAGGTTCACGAAGCGAAGGATGCCGCAGAGAAATTTATATTGGAGCCAAAGGATGAACTATCAAGCAATATTAATTTCTCGGAGGTAAGCTTTGCCCTATTGAAAGAAGAGTAAACTACCCCCAGCTCACCGCTTACCGCTTATAAGCTTATTATTTATCGAAAGGGCTTGGCTGCTTATTAGTGTCTGAAAAGAACAAACATCAACAAGCAACCAAGCCCGATACTGTGCGGATAAACACTTAAACAAACTAGGTATTTATCCGCTATTGGTATGCCTCCGTAAAGAAACATCCCTATTTATTTTTGTTTTTAAAAGAACCAAGATCGAAATTCACAAACAATCATGAATAACGATCGAGTTATTATACCAAATCTAGAGAAATATTGAAAGACAAAAACAATGTAATTCGTAATTTTGAGTCCATTGTGACGAAATCCGCCTTTGGAGGACGTAATTCCTAATTCTCTCCCCCTAATGCCTCCAGCACCTTCCTCGCCTGCGAAAGTACCTTTGCCATTTGCGCTCGAGTCAGCTTTCCGTCAGGATCAAAAAACCATTCCTCACTATCAATATTTCCCGTAGAAACTCTCTCACTGATCATTTTACTTCGGGTCGCCCCACCGGCGGCCCCCAGCCCGGACGTAAACTGACCATTCGTAAATTTAGGAAGAATACCTCGCGCCACCTGATAATCCGCTACCGCATCTGTTGTTACTCCATCGAAAATACTATTAATTGCTCTGTACTCGGGATAAAATCCTAAGCTTTTAAGGATTTTTTGAAGACTTTCCACGTCTTTACCGCTACTCCCCGGCTTCAAAAACCTTGGAAGACTATAAATATCTCGCGCTATGGCTGTAGAAGAAGTTGCCCTATTGTAACCCTTGGCAATACCATAAATATCGGCGGTTTCCACCCAGGCTTTATCCCCCGCCCCCACATCCGAAAATCTCGGCTCATCGTGCTCAGTGAGCTTCACGTCAAAAGCCTTTAATATCCATTTAACCGCCTCCAGTCTTGTAACTTGTTCACCAAGACCAAATACCTTGTCTTTTTCAAGCACCCCTTCCTCAGACAAAGCATAAATATATTTATTAGCCCAATGCTCTTCGGGTACATCGATAAACGGAGCCAGCTTCGCTCCAAATTGATCCGGATTCATATTAGCCGCTATCGCCACCATCTTGGCCAACTCTTCTCTCGTCACATTTCTCAACGGAAAAAACTTCTCATTCTCCTTAAAAATATCATCCTCATGCAATTCAAAAACATAATCCGCAGCCCAGGATTCGGTATCTTTCAAGTCTTCAAAAATACCCTTTCTCGTCGCCCATACTTCCGCCTCCCTTCTCCTTTCTTCCCTTTCTTCCTCCATCTGTTTTTGTTCCTCCAGATTGATCTCGAGTTGTTCTTGTTCTGCAGTTAAGGTGAAATCTGCGTCATTTACTCCTTCTCGGGTAATTGTAATCCACTTATTATTTTTCAACCGCGCCGCCCCCATTCTGGTACCAACCCAAAGACCATTGCCGTCAGCCACAACCGTATTTACATAATTATCAATAAGCCCGTTACGAGTTGTATAAACAAAAAATGCTCCACTTCTATAAGACACTAATCCTGACCTGGTTCCTATCCACAAAGTATCATCGGAAGTTACTGCCAAACTTGTGACATAATCACTGGGTAAAACAGAAGTGCCCGCAAAATGCTCCCATATGTTCCTGTCCAATAGACGCCTGAAAATACCCCTATCTGTAGCAAAATAAATCCATCCTCCGGCTTCTGCAATATCATTCAATCGGAATTGTATATTATCGGCAACGGAATAAATTTCCCAATTAAGTTTTTTAATGGTTTTTTCTTTATCAAGACGATAAATCACATCAGCTCCAAGCCACATATTTTCTTTTGAATCAATAAAAAAACTGGTTATGAGTGAAGAAGGAATTTGTTCCTTTTCATACCTGTATGTTCTCCACTGATCCCGTGTATCAAATCTATTTAAATCCCTATTAGTCGCCATCCACACGTTCCCATCCTTGTCGGTAAACATATCGTGAACAAAAATATTTTCAAAAGATGTCCCGCTCACCTCTTCTATTTTTTTATCCTGAATTTTGGAGATACCACCGGCTCTCCCCACCCAAACGGTATCATATTCGGAATTACCAATCCCGATAACCTGTGAAAGATTTCGATCCTCAAGCAGGTAATGCTCAAAGTGCATATCAATAAGATTCAAGCGTGATACTCCCGCATGAGTGCCAAAAAAAACATAGTTATCTTTCACGCCAATAGAGAGAATATTGTTTTCAATCACCACATTCTCCATTTTTCGTGTCTTGAGTTCCATATTTAATTCACCTCCATGTTTCCCCATATTATTTGTCCCAAAAAAGAAAACTTTCTGATTCTGGTCAACAGCATACGCAACCTGCGTAAAGCCAATTAAAAAAACAATAGATAAGGCAATGAGACTTTTTGTTCGCATGTAAACTTCTTATAAAATAAACATAATAGATACTATGAAAAGTAAAGCTCTATGTCAAAACATTACCTAAATAATAAAGACTTCCCGCTTACTGCTTACAGCTTAGTAGTCTATTTTCACCGTTCCGCTTTTTATCTTGCACTGACAAGCCAATCTCA
>DAOVYC010000050.1 GCA_030635805.1 bacterium
AGTAATTTAGATCCCAAGCGTCCCAAACGTCTTACGAATCCTAATTTTTAATCTTGTAATCTTGTAATTTTTGTTATGAGATCCGCTCTCTCGCCATAAAATAAACCTCAATAAGCACGATAATCGCCACAAGAAGAACACTATCCCACAAGGTGAGAGTTCTCATGGACTGAAAAGCGAGTAACCCGCAAGTGCATAAAGCTAAAAGAATTCCTTGTCTTAGAGCCACATTCAAAGGATTGTAAAATTCCTCGTCCTTTTTTCGCGTCAGCATTCTGGCAAAAAATCCGATAATCGTAGTTAGGCCACTTACAAAAAAGAAAAAGCTAACAAAAAAAAGAGGAATAGAAATCTGAGGAGCACTGTAAGGATTCAATCTAAAAATAACTAAAGCGAATGAGGCAAGACCCAAGATCAAAGCAATAGCAACAATAATGAGAGATTGATGTAGAGTCATATACTTAATCCTTAGTTCTTAATCCTTAGTTCTTAATCCCTAATTTAATCCTCAATCCTCTATAGCATTTTCCAAATGCTTTATCGTCATTTTTCCCTTATGATCAAACACGACAAATATAGCATCAATACGAACTAAATGCTCATAAAGCTTATTTTCTTGTATATATTTTTCCGCGGTATGAATGATCTTTCTTTGCTTTCGTCTATCGATAGCCTCCTCCGGTTCCCCAAAAATAAAAGTTTTTCTGGTTTTTACTTCGATAAAAATAACCTCTCTGTCTTTTTCCGCTACAATATCTATTTCTCCAAAACGGCAACTATAATTTCTGTCTCGAATTTTATATCCGTTTTTTTTTAAATACTGTTCCACAAAATCTTCCCCACGCTTTCCAAGTCTTTTCTGAAGTTCAGTCATAAAAAAATATAATTTTTTAAGCAATAAGCTGTAAGCTTGTAAGTCGACAAACTAAAGCTTACCAGCTTATTAGCTTACCGCTTACTGCTTCAGTTGGGCGTAGCCCAATGATACGTTCTGAATATCCAATCGGTAATCACTTTTGCTTCTTGATATCGATTTGGCGAACCCAACAGAATTATTAGTATCTCGTGTCCTTCTTCATTCTTGACCACAAAGAAAAGACACTGTCCCGCCTCGGGAGTCGTGCCGGTCTTGCCCCCCAATACTTCTAAATAACTATTAAGAAGATGATTTGTGTTTGAAAAAGTACCACGTTCTTTTCCGCTGGCATCTTTCAGGGTGAATATCTCTTTAGTCATAATTTCTCTGACCAGAGGTCGTCTAAAAGCTTGTTTGGCGATAAGAGAAAGATCAAAAGCGGTCGAGTAATTATCGGGATGATCAAATCCCACAGGATTAGTAAAGTGCGTATCATTAAGCCCGAGAGCGGTAACGCGCTCGTTCATCTTTTCCGCAAAAGCTTCTATAGATCCCGCACTGGCCACAGCGAGGGCAACAGAAGCATCATTACCGGAGCGAATCAATGAAGCGTGAAGCAGATTATAAATATCCATTTTATCACCACTGCGAAGCCCCACAGTCACAGATTTATTACCATTATAGGTGTACGCTTCATCGTTAATTTCAATAATCTTTTCGGGAGGAAGTTCATCGGTTATCACCAGAGCCGTCATCAGCTTGGTTAAACTGGCTATTGGTAAACGATCATACACATTTTTTGCATACAGAATATCATTTGTCTCCATATCAACAACTATTGCCGCGTTTGCTTTTACTATTGGAGCAATATTTTCCTCATTTCTATGAGAAGGGGAGCCCACCTGCAGAAGAGAAGCTTCACTAAAAGATTGATCTGCCACAGGGGCCGGCATTTGGAATTGAATGAGCGTAAGAATTGCAACCAGTATTTTAATCATCAGCTTGAGAGTAAGGAAAAAATACATGTCATACAAGCATATGACTATTTATTTCAAATTTATTAATTAATGCACAACTAAATTTTTGTAATTTCCAGTTCGGTAAAATGTTGTCTATGACCATGAGTCCTCCTGTAATTTTTTTTTGCCTTCATCTTAAAAACACGAATTTTATCTGCCCTTCCCTGCTTAAGAACCTTTGCTTTTACAGCTGTGTTGAAAAAAGGACGACCAAGTTCAGCCGACTTATCATCTTTACTTATAAGAAGAACATTAGAAAGTTCCACCTCTTTTCCCTCTTCAGCATCAAGTTTCTCAACCTGAATCTTATCCCCGACAGAAACTTTGTACTGTTTCCCGCCGGTCATTACGATTGCAAATGGCATAATTTCACGTTAAAGCGGAGCAATCTTACGCACAATCCCGTCTCTTGGCAAGGAAAAAAGTTTCCCTCCGCTTGTCCCGCTCCCGCCTCTCCTAAGACTGATCCTCCAGATATTTCAGAAGTACAGGTAATCGTTTCATATCATTCATCAGCACTTCCTTCTGCGCCGGCGAATAAAGCGCCACCGCCGGATGATAAAGCGGCATAATATACATTCCATCCTTTCTTTTAAAAATTCTCCCATGACATTTAGATATCGTTACTCCGGAAAGAAATCTGTCCATCGAATATCTTCCAAGAGTTACAATCACCTTCGGGCCAATGGTTTCTAACTGCTGTTTAAGCCACCCTGAACAAGCCGCTATCTCTTCCGGTTTCGGATCTCTGTTATTTGGCGGTCTGCACTTCACCACATTGCCTATAAAATAATCATCAGCTTCAATTCCAACTTGATCAATCATCTCTCGCAAAAACTGACCACTTCTTCCGACAAAAGGTCTTCCTTGCTTGTCCTCGGCCTCACCGGGACCCTCTCCAATAAAAAAAATCCTCGCTTTTTCCCCGCCTTCCCCGGGCACGTAGTTCGTGATGCTCTCATGTAACGGGCATTTCTTACATTTTCTAATCTTGTCATTCAACACATCTAGTTTCATCCGCCAAACAAGTTAACTGATAATTTATCCTTACGCTCGTCTCGCTCCCCGAAGGTCCCGAGCGTAGTCGAGGGATGAGCTCCATCACCCAAACAATCTCTCAAAAATTCTTCTCTTCTTGTTTTTCAATCTCACCACTGGCTGAAACTCAAGAGTTTTCACTTCTATCTGATCATGAAACACACCCAAAAGCGATGGAAGCATTGCGTATTCAAGTCTTTTTTTCTGGCAAAACGTAATTATATTCAACGCTTGCTCAACGTTATCCACCTGGATAATTTCATCTATCTTATATTTATCCACTGTAGATTCCAAAACATTTAACTTCCCCAATACCGGCACTCCGGCAATTTCCTCTTTACTACTCCCATAGCCATCCAGGATAGCTACCGGACGATGTCTGGACGAAAGTGTTTTTAGGGTTTGAAGAAGCTTAGTCGCCGACCTGTTAGTTCCAATAACCAGTACTCGTGATATTCCTATAGATTTTTTAGAATATAATCCTCTAATTTTTTCTGAAAAATAATGCGTTAAAATCAGTAAAAGTACAGATATCAGAAAAACATAAATCAAAATTAATCTGGAGAACAACAATTTTCGAAAAGAAAAGAAGAAGAGAATAAAAGTACCCATTCCAAGCAAATTAACCAATATCAAACGAGCGATATGCCCCCTGGTATCTGTTCTCTTTTGCAGTGAATAAAGACGAAAAACAATAAAAAATCCAATCCAGATCAACGAAACTATCAACGACACCTTAAAATAAGGCCAGAATGGAAAATCTGTGGAAAAAATCCATCCTACTCGGACAAAATAGGACAAAGAAAAGGCTGTCAGCAAAGCAGCATAGTCAACGACAATCAGACTTATCCGCGAGAAAACGTCAAACTTATGCATATGAATTACAAAATTGAATAATGAATAATGAATAGGAATTGTGAAGTAGTATTCCTAATTCCTGATTCGTACTTCCTGATTCAAATCTTACGTTACAAAAATTCCGTAAAGCATTCTACCGAAGAAGCTTGACAAAAAGGCAAAAATAGGATAGATTTCTTATCTCAAGCGTCTTAATTATTTCCCGTGTCTTACGTTTTTTACGTCTTTATGCTATAATGTTAAGACCGTTTCATGTTTTAAGTTTCATGGCTATGAAGTTTTATATTCAAAATCAACTCGAGGCATCCAAAGCATTTAAAATCGATAATCCTATCGGTCTTATCATGCGTGCGGATAAGTACAATTGGAGTCAAGAAGAGATTATCAGGGAAATTGAAACTGAAAAATGGTTCAATAGATTTTCCGGTACTGTCAGATTTGTAAGTACCTTCGCCGTGTCATTCGTGATGCTTTTTGCAATTTTTAATTATCAATCTTACAGCAAAATTATTTCATCTTGGATTACAACCAAAATTTCGGGAGAAGGAGCACTTGTTAAGCAAAAAATCTCGGATACAAAATTACCATACGTTGCCATTCACGCCAAAGCGGGGGATATCCAAGGAGAGGGACTAGACATCAGTCTAAACGTTACTCCACCGGATTTTCGTATGGAACTTCCGGGAATTTTTGATGGAAATATTCCTATAGTGGAGACACCAAAAGAACTTTTAGACAAAAAAGCGTGGGTAGATTTTGAAGGACAAATTCAGGAAGATCTTCGAAAAGGAGTGGTTCACTATCCATACACAGCTTACCCGGGACAGCTTGGTAATGTATTTATTACCGGTCATTCATCGTATTATCCCTGGGATTCAGGTAAGTACAAATCAGTATTCGCCCTGCTTCCAAATCTGGAACTTGGTAAGATTTTCAAAGTTCATTACGGAGGAAAAGAATATTCTTACCGTGTTACCAAAAAATACGAAGTAAAACCCACGGAAGTAAACGTACTCAAACAACCGCAGGATCGCAGCATGCTTACTCTCATGACCTGTACTCCGATAGGCACAACTCTTCGCCGGCTCATCGTCGAAGCTGATCTTGTTGAAAACAGATCAAATCAAACATCGATTACGGGGATTGCCGGTTAAAGCCCCGCCTTCTCTCCCACATACTCACAAATATCCACCATTCTCTCACTGTAGCCCCACTCATTGTCATACCAGGCGAGAATCTTACACATGTTTCCGCCTATTACCTTTGTCGAGAGAGCATCTACTATTCCGGAATAGCTTGATTGCTTGTAATCAATAGATACCAGAGGTTCTTCGCTATATCCGAGATAGCTCTTTAAATTACCTTCGGAAGCTTCTTTGAAAGCTTTATTGATCTCTTCCGTGGTAGCATCCTTCTCAAGAATTACTGTTAAATCCACAAGTGATACCGTAGGTGTAGGAATACGGACTGCACCGCCATCCAGCTTGCCCTCCAGCTCGGGGATAACCAGTCCTACCGCCTTGGCCGCTCCGGTGGTAGTGGGGATCATGCTTTGCCCGGCACTTCTGGCCCTTCGGAGATCTTTATGGGATACATCCAAAATTTTCTGATCATTGGTGTAGGCATGAATTGTTGTCATAAATCCCTTTTCAATACCAAAAGTATCCTGGATAACCTTTGCTACCGGAGCCAGACAGTTTGTTGTACAAGAGGCATTGGAAATTATGATTCCCTTTCCCGGGTCAAAAAGTTCATGATTCAATCCCCTTACATACGTTCCATCTATTTCATCCTTAGCCGCAGCGGAAATTATTACCCGTTTGGCACCAGCCTTAACATGTTTCATCGCCCCCTC
>DAOVYC010000083.1 GCA_030635805.1 bacterium
AAAACTGTCTCCGGGCGTTTACACTTATTCATTTGAAGCGAAGGCTACTCGCATTGGTAAATTTTTCCATCAGCAAACCAAGGCTTTTGAAGTTTACAATCCGAAAATATCAAGCACCACAAAACCCGGCTGGTTTAGTATAGCAGCCAACTAATTCTAGAAAACTAGAGAGCCCCTTCAGATATTTAGAAATTACAAAAGGTCCGGGGAAAGGCTACCAAATCTCCCTCCGCTATCGCTCCTCCCTCTTTAGTCAAGAGGGCAACATGTGTTTCACACGCTTTCCCGAAAACCAGAAAGACATTTTCATAACTAATATCCTCAATCTTCTCGAAGTAAGTATAGGTTCTTGGGGTTTGGGGGAAATACTGACTCCTGAGCGTTTATAAATAGCATAAATATTGTTGGGAGGGAATTATTTCCGGATAGTAGCGAACTTTGTGTTTCGTAGCGCAATGACTGTGAGCTTGTCGAACAGTCATGAAGCGGAGAATCCCGTAATGAAATAATCAATAAGATTATAATCTATATTTTGATTATTTCTTGAAGGGAAACAAAGTCCTATTGCCCGGCAGTTTTTTTGTTACTTTTTTTGCTGCCAAAAAAAGTAAGGTAATGCAGTTGGTCCCCAAAAAAGAACAAAGAATGCAGTTCTCCCTACCTAATCATCTTTCTAATTTTCTTCGCCGCCTCACTCTTCACCAACAACCACAATCCGTGATGTGCGCCGAAGATGAGTCCGGTAATAACAAAAAACAAATCTCTAGCACGAATAAGTAGCACCAACGCTACGGCTATTACCGGATTCAGAGCAAGTAAGGTGAATACGCTGGAATGCCCACCCTCCAGTAACCCAAATCCTCCGGGAATAGGAACAATGTAAGCGATACTCGGAAGAACAGTAATAAGAAAAATACTGGAAAAAGAAAGATTAAGTCCAAAAAACGTAGTAAGTAACCAGTGTTCAAAAATAGTAACACCCACTGTAAGTACCGAAAGAAAAACACATAAGGGAACTACATAACCCGGGGACTTATTAAAAAATTTAGAAATAAAACGCTCAGTATGAATAATCTTAGCCTCAAAATGTTTAATTCTTCCTATTTTCGACAATCGAAAAAATCGAAATATCGAACTGAAGAATCCGGAATTATCCAGAGTTTTTTTATAAAAAATATATAAAAAATATAAAGCAATAAAAATGAATAATACCAAAACTATTTCCATTTTCAGTGAAAAAAATCCTTTAAGAACTGTATAAAATACTCCACCTCCGATAAAGAAAAGAAGTGCCGACATTTCAAAAACTTTATCTATAACCACGGAAGAAGCCGACTCCTTAAGGCTGATTTTATGTCGCTCATTCAAAAAATATATTCGAAAAGGTTCTCCGCCGGACTGTGCCACCGGCGTAAGATACGAAACACTATATCCAACCATTCTATAAAAATAGAGCATATAAAAAGGCACCCTGTGTCCATGAGACCGGAGTATCAGCCACCATCTAATCACAAAAAAAGAAAAATTCACCAGCGAAATCGTCAAATAAAAAACAATCTGCAAAACAGTTACCTTAGCCAACATCTCCAAAATGTTTTCTAAGCCAGTCTGAGCTATTACGTAAATAAAAACCGTAATACCTAAACTCAGTAACCCAAAAAATATTAAGACCTTCTTCATAAACAAGCAGTAAGCAGTAAGCTTCAGCCAGAGGCTGATCCGCCTTTGGCGGAAATAAGCAATAAGCTCTAGAATTTCAGAAATACATCCGTTAAGATTCGTTAAATTCGTGCAAATCCGTGTTCTATTGTAGCCCTTCCTTATTCCTTATTCCTTATTCATTATTCAGACCGCAGAGTCCTTCAACTCAATCCCCTGCTTTAGCAATTCATCCCTTATCCGATCTGCCGTTTTAAAATCTTTATTCTTTCTTGCTTCTTCTCTTTCTTCAATTTTCTTTTTAATCCCCTTCGAAACCACCTGCTCCTCAAAAACCAACACCTCAAAAATTGAGTTAACTTTTTTTAAAAACTTCAACACTTCTTCCGAAGAAAATTTGGATTTATTTTTCCTCACTTCGTGCACCAAATCAAACACCACTCCCAATGCCCCCGAAACATTCAAATCATCATCCATGTTTGCTTCAAATTTTTCGACATAAGAATCCCCTCCTTCGGAAGGACCCCGAAACGGATTAGACATAAGTTCATGCACGAATTCCTGCAATCGATCAATGCTCTTCTGAGCATCCTCCAGGGACTTAAAAGAAAAGTTAGCCTGTTGCCTATAATGAACGGACATTATTGCATAACGAAAGGCCAATGGAGAAAACTCCTTCTTTTCCAAATCCGCAAGAGTATAAAAATTACCTTTAGACTTACTCATTTTTTCTCCATCAACCAAAATGTGCCTCTTATGTATCCAGTAATTCACAAATTTTTTTCCGTTCATAGATTCGCTCTGTGCTATCTCGCATTCATGATGAGGAAAAATATTATCCTCTCCACCGGTATGAATATCCAAGGTTTCACCCAGATATTTCATTGACATAACACTGCACTCGACGTGCCATCCCGGAAAACCTTCCCCCCAGGGAGAATTCCATTTCATGACGTGATACTCATTTTCTCCAACACATTTTTTCCAAAGGGCGAAATCGGCCGGATGTTTCTTGTCCTCATTCACGTCAACTCTTGAACCCGCCTTCAGATCTTCAAGTTTATTTCCACTTAACTTTCCGTATTCCGGAAATTTGGAAACATCAAAATAAACCCCATCAGTGGTTTCGTAAGCAAAACCTTTTTCTATCAAAATTTTTATTTTTTCTATTTGCTCTTCCACGTGCTCAGTCGCCCGCGGATAAACAAGAGCATCTTTTATTTTAAGTTTTTTTCTATCTTTGTGAAAAAGTTCTTCATATTTTCTGGCAATGGCGTTTGGATCAAGTTTTTCCTCCCGTGCCGCTTTTTCCATTTTATCTTCACCCGTATCCGCATCTGAAACCAAATGTCCCACATCGGTAATATTCATCACCTGCTTAACTCTATATCCCTTATATTCCAAATACCGCCGAATTAAATCCGCCATTAAATATGAAGCAAAATTACCGATATGCGCTGTACTGTAAACCGTCGGTCCACAATTATACATGGTCACTTCATCCTTCTTAATCGACTTAAAAATCTCCTTCTTATTCGTCAGTGTATTGTAAATCTGAAATGCCATAGTAAGCAGTAAGCTTCAGTAAACTAGAATTTCTGAATTACATCCGTCCCTATTCCCTAATCCCTATTCCCTGTTTTATGTTACAAGTTACAAGTTTCATGTTATAGCCATTTCTTAAACTTAAAGAACACCATCATCACTAACGCAATTACTATCATCACGGCAACAATGGAAAGAAAGACAGTTTCATTGCTGGCATAGGGAAGATTTACATTCATCCCGTACAAACCTGTTATAAACGTAAGTGGCAGGAGAATAACAGAAATCACCGTTAGGATTTTCATTATATTATTTGTCGTGTGCGAAATAATTGACTCATTTGTTTCTTGCAATGATTCCACAAATTCCTTCGAGGCTTCCAGATTACTCCAAAGTTTTTCAATCTTATCCACCACATCATCAAAATAAACTTCCAAACTTTCAGAAATAAAATATTTGGCCTTATCTTCCAAAATAAGCATCACTGATCTTTGAGGCAAAATAATACGTCGAAGATTTATTATCTGTCTTTTTAAGACCATGATGTCATACAAAAGATCTTTCGCATTATGCCCGCTTTCAAAAAGAGAATGTTCAATTTGTCGAACATCCGCATTTATACGGTCAATAAAAGGAAACACATCATCAAAAAGAGTACTCACTATTGTATATAGTAAATACCCACTTCCTTTTTCCATAAAAAACTTACGCGATTTTTGAGATTTTTTACATTTTTCAAATATCTCAGAAACATTATCCAGCTTATTGCCATTCAAAGTTATCAAAAAATCTTTACCTACAAAAAAATCAAGCTCATCGGAGTCCACGCTTTTCAATCGTTTTCGAAGAATTGGAAAATGCATCAACACAAAAAGATAGTCATCATATTCTTCAACCTTTGGCCTTTCATGTTCCGAAAGACAATCTTCCAGATCAAGAGCATGAAATTTGTATTTACGTTTTAAGTACCGAAGATCATCTTCGGTGGGATTTGG
>DAOVYC010000122.1 GCA_030635805.1 bacterium
AACGAAAGTATACTAGAGAACAAGACAAAGTAAATGAGCAGAGCGTCTAACGACAACTCTGCCCACTGTTTTTTCATCCCCGCGTCTAAAGGAGATGAATCAGGGCAAGCCCGTTGACTTGCCACTGTTTTTTACCCTTTTGCACCTGTTCAAAATTCGTTTTGCCCTTCCTGAATCGGCTTTTCCATCCTCAGGAATCTTAAATTTCTGTCCATCCCCAAAATCCAAGATAACATTACCATTTGATGACGGAGTAACTTCAGCGCCCGCTTCTTGCGCCATCTTGGCAAGCTTCTGATTGGTACCTGGTAAACGTCCAGACCTCTTACCCATGCTTCACCTCCTTTTCTTTTGAAAGTTCTAGAAAAACAAAAATATAAGAAAACAATTAAATTTAAAGGGTATGCCAGTATACCATTTCTACGCTAGAACACAAAAAAAACTCCAGTCAAAACTGAAGCGGTGCCCCTTCTCAATTCATTATTCCTTATTCCTTATTCCTTATCAAAACCACCACCTCCCCCTTCACCTCTCCTCTCTCCTCAAGTTTACCCAGCACCCCCGAAACCTTCCCCCGTACATACTCTTCATGAATCTTCGTCAGCTCCCTCGCCACCACCACCTCCACTTCACCAAGAAAATCCTGAATTTGATGCAAAGTTTTTACCAGCCTTCGTGGTGATTCGTAAAAAATTATTGTTCTTTTCTCGTCTTTCAAGTTTTTAAATAAAGTCTGTCTCCCTTTTTTCAACGGCAAAAATCCCAGATATAAAAACTTATCCATCGGCATCCCCGATCCAACCAGGGCACTCAGCAAGGCCGAAGCCCCCGGCACCGGCGAAACCTCAATCCCCGCCTCCAAAACGGCGGAAATCAAAACATATCCCGGATCGGAAATTCCCGGCGTCCCCGCATCACTAATCAAAGCAACATCTTTGCCTTTCTCCAGCATATCCAGAATCTTATCCACCTTATACTTCCCTGAATGCGCATGAAAACTAACCATCGGCGTATTTATCTCATATTTTTTCAACAAAATCCCGCTATGCCTCGTATCCTCCGCCGCAATATAATCAACCTCCTTTAAAATCCGCACAGCGCGTACGGTGATGTCTTCCAGATTTCCGATAGGTGTAGAAACGATGTGCAACATTACTTATTAATTATTATTTATTAAGATGATTTTGAAGATTTGGACATGATTATTCAAGTTGTGATATAGCCATATTGTTTCGCAAGAGTTTCAATTTCCCCCTGCGCTTCCCACTTTTTAAGAAAAGAATTAGCTAGACTTTTACTTATAAATTCACGTTGTTTTGGATCATTTGCGATAGGCAAACGTAGTTCCTTCCATCTATCACCAATATTTGGCAAAGTCGTATCTATTAAAATCTTATTGTACATCTGCTTTTGAGTTAGTGCGTGCGAAAAAAGATAGAGTAAATAAAATGGATCAATGCCATATTCACTGTTGTCATTTATGACACGAAATGTTTGGATTTCTTTAGTCAAAAGTACATCAGTATCATAACGAGAAAGAAGCGCAACACTACCAATGCGATAGCTACCTCTACGAACAAATAGAATGTCCTTTTCCTGTAAATCAAAACCGCTCTTTTTTACACGGAGATATTCAAACTCGGGAATGAAGGCTGTTGGGTTCTTATACACAGACCAATTTACTATATCTGCTACTCGGACATAGGGGATATCGCCTTTGCCTTTAAATACAGACCTCGGTGATCCATGACCAGAGAAAGAAGCAATAATTTTCTCGTTTAATAGTTTACGAATGCTTACAAGTGTTATGTCTTGTTTTTTCGCCTCCTCTTCAATATTCACAATTCTCTTTTTCCAATAATAGCGCGGAACGTAAATATCGTTACGAATATCTGAAGAATCTACCGTGAAAACATGGCTGTTTTCAATGAGGGAGGGATGATCTAGTTCCTCAATAATTTTTGGGGCATCATTAACAACTTCTTGTGTAAATTTTCGTTCTTTTTCGTCAAACCTGTATACAGGTTTGCCATTATGGTCATGCCCTATTTCCAGACAAACTGCCATAGTAAGCTTGCTTTGTTGTGGCTTGCCTTTTTCTATGATTATCAAAAGAGTCTTTGCATTACAATATGGACGGAAAGTATTATGCGGGAGGTCAATAACTGCCATAACATTATTCGTCCGTAGCAAATAGTTCAATACATAGCGTACTTTTGGTGCATGGAAGTATGTCTCTGGCAATACCATCGCAAGCCTTCCACCGCTACGGAGCATTTGTAAGCATCGTTCAACAAATAAAACTTGTGGCTCTGTTTCCTTGGCTTTATCAGTTTTGATAAATGAACTGCCATGTTTTTTCCATCTATGACCGAGTTCAAAGTATTTGCTATCATCCTTTAAAACTTTGATCTTGCTCCCAAAAGGAGGGTTGGTTAGAACACAGTCGAATTCTTTCATTTTGTTTTCCCCCTCAACAACGAATAATTGTTTTGCATGAGTGTTATAATCTTCTGGTTGATGCAGTGTGTTTTCCTGTACTACCCCACCGCGACCATCTCCGATAATTGCCATATATGCCTTAGCGATTTTCACCAAATCAATTTCCTTATCTATTCCAAAAAAACATCGTTCCGCAATCTTTTTTCTTTCCGCCTCTAATTCAGTCTCATTCATTCCCCTATATTTTTTGTCATCCTGCATATTTCGCCAAACGTGTTCTAGTGCATAAATGAGAAACCCCCCACTCCCACAAGCTGGGTCAACAATGGTGTGTCCTATTTGGGGATCAATAATCTTAATAGCTATTTTCACAACTTCTCTTGGGGTAAAAAACTCGCCCTTTTCACCAACCGTTCCGCTTTCTGCAAATACTTCAAACGCATCTCCAACAACATCTTTGTCGGTTTTGAGTAAGCTATATTTTTCTAATTGTCCTACAACATAAGCCACTGACTTATCGTCTAGCCTAATCTCTTCTCCCTTATCAAAAACACCATCTTTTGAAAGTTCGTCCTTTACTAAATCAAATAATCCCCTAATACGTTTAGCTACATCTTTTGGCCTCTCTTCAAAACCAATGCGAAAGTCTGGTAGAGCATCTTTATTATATCTTTCATCCCATGTTTTGCAGAATATGAGACGAATCATTTCTGCTCCAAGTTTTTCCTTACGGCTGATATTCGTATTCGCATAAAGTGT
>DAOVYC010000119.1 GCA_030635805.1 bacterium
ACCGTCCAAGCTTTGGACGATCAGGTGGCAAAAACAGTGCCCAATTTGGAGAATTTGATGCCATAATTGTTACTACTAAACGAGCATATCTTATGGAAAGTAAATGGGATGGCAGTAACCAGCCCAACGCCATCTTAAAATTAGATGAGCTAAGACATTCAGGATTAGCGGAACAATATGAAGAACAAAAGCGTAGCGGGAAATTATTTAAAAATGGAAAAATTCAAGAAAACAGTGATCTTTTCCAGTTCTTTATTAACAGAAAAAAACTTAAGGTTTGGGCCAAGAAAAATGGTGACTTCTGGGAAATTGCAGAATCACAAGCAGACCGTGCCAACAAAGAATATAAGCAGGTGGATATTTTTGCCTCTGATCTTCACCAAAGAAGAGCGGCTCATTTGGAATACGTGGACAACAGTAACGCTCCGGTCTATTTCCGTTCGTATGGCGTAGAAGAAGAAATATCAAACGTCTTCAAAATAGATACGGGGGGGAATATGCCAAACGTAAACAGAGGACACGATATTACCGCCTTGCTTGCCGGAGCCTACACTACAACATATGCCAACTTCAACGCTGCCAACAAGGCCGTCAAAGAAGGTGATAAATTTAGCTTTATGAATAATGTTCAAATGGCTTTTTACGACCTCCATCGAGGTTATCGCATGATCGAACATCTTACTCAGCACAAGGATAGAAAAAAACCGGACCCGGATTTAATAAGAGGCGGTGTTCCAAGAGAAGGAGGAGAAGCAACCAAAAAGGAGAAATCACATGTGGAGGGAGCTGCTAATTTATATTATCAAAATGTAATTCAAGCGGGAATAAACAGACTCAAACCGGGAGAAATGCCACAAAATGAAAAAATTGCAAATGATTTCGTAAAAACCGATAGTTCAGCCCAGCCGGTCAAATCGGCAATAGACAATATGTTTGGAATACAGTATATGATTAATAAAAATATTGACCAGCAAATGCTCGGATTTAAACCATGGGAATATTATTGGCAAGCCTACCATGGCATGGAAGCTTATTTCCGAGAAATTGGCGGAGATATGTACGATGAAAGATCGGCTAAAGACATGATTCCGGGCGGAAAAGCAGAGTCTGCTACCGAATCGGAATTAGCCGCGGCGTAAGCGGGGCAGTAGTTTCCCAAGCACCCGCTCCACATCCCTCATCGTCTTCACCATCACCAAATCCTTCCTCATCTCCTTCGCCCCGGGAAATCCTTTTACGTACATCAGTAAATATTTCCTCATTTCCATCACTCCCCTCTCTTCCCCTTTTACTTTCACCATCAACTTGGCATGTTCTTGAATATCTGGAATTTTTTCGATCATCGATAATTCCGTTTTCAAAACTTCACCCGTATCAAAGTAATTCTGAATGTCTTTCATTACCCACGGATTTCCCCAGGTCCCCCGCCCCACCAAAAGCCCGTCAAGATTGCCAAGTTTATCTTTGGCATCTTGCGCCGAACAAACATCACCATTTCCCAGCACCGGAATTTCCAATTCTTCTTTAACTTTATATATCGGTTCGTAATCCGCCTTACCGGTATATTGCTCTTGAGTCGTTCTTCCGTGAACCATCAAACATTTACACCCCGCCGATTCCAGTAACTTGGCAAAATCCAAAAGACCACCGGCATTATTCCAGCCCAAACGAGTCTTCACCGAAACCGGTATCTTCACCGCCTTACTCATCGCCTCCACTATCTCCAGGGCTTTCCCCTGATTTTCTATTTTTACCAAAGCCGAACCATGATCGGACCGAATCACCTTGCGCGCCGGGCAACCCATATTAATATCCACTCCATCATATCCCAAATCCTCCACAACCTTGGCCGCCTGAACAAACTGCTCAATCTTCTTCCCGAAAATCTGACAAATTATCGGATGTTCAGATTTATCAAACTGAATCATCTCGAGAGTCTTCTTCGACTTATAATAAATCGCATCCGCCGAAAGAAATTCTGTCACCAAAACAGTCTTCGGTTCTATCGATTTTATAAACTGCCGGTAAGCACTATCTGTGTAACCGGACATCGGTGCCAAAACTAACTTTGGCTTTTTCGACTTATTCCAACTGAATTTCATAAATTGAATTTTTAAATTTTTATATTCCCCGTCCTTGCGAAAGCGAGGATCCAGAACTCAAGCACTTCAGCACTGGACCCTCAATCAAGTTGAGGGTGGGAGGGCAAGAGATTCCCTATCTCCCCTGTCCCCTAATCCCTAATTGTGCTAGATTAGAATCAACAATTTTCACTCGCTCATTGTACTGAATATCATGAAAAAAATCATCTCCTCTTTTTCTGAAGGCAATAAAAATATGAAAGACATCCTCGGTGGCAAAGGGGCTAATTTGGCGGAAATGACCAAACTCAAGCTTCCCGTCCCATCGGGATTTACTATCACCACGGACTACTGCAACTTCTTCATCAAATCCAAAAAGCATCATCCTTCGTTTAAAAAAGAGTTAAAAAAACATATTTCCCTCTTAGAAAAAAACACGGGGAAAATTTTCGGTGATCAAAATAATCCCCTTCTCCTTTCTGTTCGCTCCGGCTCCAAATTTTCCATGCCGGGAATGATGGACACCATCCTGAATTTGGGATTAAACAAGCAAACAGTTAAAGGATTAATTAAAAATACCAAAAACGAACGTTTTGTCTACGACGCCTATCGAAGATTTATAAACATGTTCGGCAATGTTGTTCTTGGAATCGATAATCATTATTTTGAACAAGTTTTAGCCAATTTTAAAAAGCAAAAAAAATATAAGTCTGATCTGGATATGGATGGTGATGACTGGAAAAAAATTGTCAGCAAATTTAAAAACATTATTAAAAAGAAAACCAATAAACTTTTTCCGGAAGAACCTGAGAAGCAACTCAGGCTTGCTATAGAAGCGGTATTTAAATCTTGGAATAATAAAAGAGCCATCACCTACAGAAATCTGCACAGCATTTCCCACTCTCTTGGAACAGCCGTAAATATTCAATCAATGGTTTTTGGAAATCTGGGAATCACTTCCGGCACCGGAGTGGCCTTCACCCGCAATCCTGCCACCGGCAACAAGGAAGTTTTTGGTGAATATCTTATGAACGCCCAGGGTGAAGATGTGGTTGCCGGTACTCGCACTCCCAAAAAGATTACCGAGTTAAAAAAAGATATGCCTAAAATTTACCGGGAACTTCTCGACTATTTCCATCAGCTCGAAAAACATTATAAAGATATGCAGGACAT
>DAOVYC010000095.1 GCA_030635805.1 bacterium
ACCCTGTCAAACCTGACCCTGTTGTCAAACCTGACCCTGTCAAACCTGACCCTGTCAAACCTGACCCTGTTGTCAAACCTGACCCTGTCAAACCTGACCCTGTCAAACCTGACCCTGTTGTCAAACCGAAACCTGTTGACCCTGTAGCTCTTGCGAAAGTAGAGCTCGAAGCTGCGAAAGTAGCTTTGAGTCAGGCACAACTGGATCTGAAAAACTCGGATCCAGCCAATATTGCCATCAATAAAGCCGCAGTTACTGCGGCAGAGCAAAGGGTTGAAAAAGCAAAAAATGATTTAGCGGAAGCTGAAGCTGCAAACCCCCCGACACCAACCCCTTAATTAAAGGGGCGGGGGTGACCTCAGGAAGATTTTCCGCCGTAGACTAAGGACCTACGGCGGTTTTCGTATACAAAATAAAAGATAAAAGATAAAAAATAGAAAGCGGGAAAAATTGGATCCGGATTTTCCAGTGGCTCCACACAATTGTTATTCAATAAATAATACAAAAAGGTCAACAAAAAATTCATAACTCCTCCTTGACATCCTCCCGTATAAATGATATCCTCACTGCCCTGACCGTTCTTGAAAAGTGTGAATTTTAAGCACGATAGTGGTCAACGCCTTGTGCGGTCGATTCTATCATTCACTGTTTCAAGTTTACCTGTGTGCCGGACATTCCTGCGGATGCAATCCGTCCTCAGAAATGTCTGGCTCACTAGAGAACGGTCGGGTAACCATTAATTCAATTTACAATTTACAGTTTTCAATTTCCATTCAAAATACAATATTCCAATTTACATTTTGTAAACTAGAATACTAGCAATTGAAAATTGATAAAATGAGTCTTGAATGTGAATTGTAAATTGTAAACTGTAAATTGTTATCCCGCTCCTTTACATTTAGCAATTTATTTCACAAGAAACCTTGTTTCTTGCTGGAAATGTACTCAGGCAGCCCGTGTGAGGAGTGACTAGGGAGAAACACTTCTTGCTAAGTCGTCGAGTTATTTTTTGGCAAGAAAGAGGGTTTTTTTGGTAAGTGCGAGCACTTACCAAAGCAATAAGCCAGTAAGCAATAAGCAGTAAGCTCAAGAAAACTAAAGTTTCTGAATTATCTCCTCCCGCTCCGAATCCTGACCCCGCTTTGCGGGGCGAAGGATCCGCTCGTACCGCTCCCTCCGCTCTTGATTATCATGAATTAATTTACACAAAGACGAATTTACTCTAAGATGACCAAGAAACTAAACACCTTATTATGTCTAAATCTCCCAAGCGAAAAAAACGCATTCTGCTCAAACTTTCCGGTGAAATTCTTCTTGGCAAACGCAGTCACGGTATCGATTTCTCCGTCCTTCAGGGGCTTGCTAAACAGATTGTAGAAGTACAAAAAAAAGGATATGAAATAGTTATTGTGATCGGCGCCGGAAATATCTGGCGTTTTCGAGATACTAAAAATTCGGGTATCGAGAGGGTTGCCTCAGACAATATGGGTATGCTCGCCACCATTATGAACAGCGTGGCTCTTATGTCCGCCATAGAAAAGATGGGGATCATCTCTCGCGTCACTTCTGCTATTGATGTTCCTCAGGTAGCCGAACCCTTCATTGGGCGAAGAGCTATCAGGCATCTGGAGAAGGGGAGGATAGTTATCTGTGCCGGCGGGACGGGAAACCCTTTTTTCACCACCGATTCCGCCGCTGCTCTTCGTTCCCTTGAGCTTCAATGTGATCTGCTTCTTAAGGCCACCAACGTAAAAGGAGTCTATTCGGACGATCCCAATAAAAATCCCAAAGCCAAATTTTACAAACAAGTCAGCTTCGACGAAGTCCTCGAAAAGAATCTCAAAGTTATGGATGGCAGCGCCATTGCTCTTTGTCGAGATGGCAAGATGCCTATCATCGTCTTCCGGTTCGATCACAAAAAGAACAATATTCTCAAAGTCCTCGAAGGCAAAATCACCGGCACTCTGGTTAAATAAAATTTTATTTTTTAGATTTTATTTTTTATTTTTTAAACATGATTCACATCGAAACCGCCTCTACCGAAATGCAAAATGCTTTGGTTCATTTTGATTCGGAACTTGCCTCATTACAAATTGGAAGAGCAAATCCGGCTTTGGTGAGTGATATTATGATAGAAGCTTATGGTACTACTCAAGCGCTCAAGGCTTGCGCCAACATTTCCGTACCGGATGCTCAAACCATTCAAATCCAGCCTTGGGATAAGGGTATTTTAAGTAGCATAGACAAGGCTCTTCAGGTTTCAAGCCTGAATCTCAATCCTCAAAACGATGGAATCGTAATTCGTATCAATATTCCTCCCACTACCGAAGAGAGAAGAAAAGATTTGGTAAAAGTTGTCGGACAAAAAGCGGAAGACTGTCGTGTCTCCATCCGTCGTGCTCGTCAAAAAGCGCACGATACCATCAAATCCATGAAAGAAAGTAAAGAGATTAGTGAAGATGAATACTATACCTATGAAGACAACCTTCAGAAAAAGGTCGACGAGTCCAATAAAAATGTAGAAGAAAAAGCGAAGAAAAAGGAAGAAGAAATCATGAGTATCTAGTCTACGGTAAATTTAAAAATTCCCCCGATCTATGTCTGTATTGATAACCATCATCATCTTCATTCTCATCTTCTCCGCCATCGTGATTGTCCACGAACTTGGGCATTTTCTTGCCGCCAGAAGAGTGGGAATTAAAGTGGAAGAATTTGGCTTAGGGCTTCCCCCCAGAGCCAAAAAACTTTGGCATGACAAAAAGGGGACACTTTTTTCACTTAATTGGATTCCTTTTGGTGGTTTTTGTCGTATGTTCGGCGAAGACAGTACCGATTCCAAATTGGTGAAAAATAAAAAGAGTTTTATCAGTAAAACCAAATGGCAGAGAACCCAGGTTATTTGTGCCGGTGTATTTATGAATTTTATCATGGGAGTTTTGCTTCTTACCATCGTTTTTACGGCGGGGGCGGAACCGTTTATTTTTAATAAAAATGATTTTAACAGACACCTGGAACTTGGGAACATTATTACTGAAGATGGAATTCTTATTAACGAAGTATTCAAGGAATCAGTGGCGGAAAAGGCGGGTTTCCAATCAGGAGACATCATTCTCGAAATCAACAGCAAACCCGTAGGATCCAGTGAAGAAATTATTGCTCTTACGGGAAAATACAAAAATAAACTACTTACCTACACCCTTGAGAGAAATAGAGAAGAGGTTACCAGGGGTGTAGTTATCCCAAAAGAGGGGAAAATCGGGGTGAGCATTGCCAGTGTTCCAATTATTCGTGAAGTTAAGAAGGTGAAGTTTCCGGTTCATCTTGCCTTTGTCGAGTCGGTCAAAGAGTCGGGTAGATTGGCAAGTGCTACCGTAATTATGTTTGCAGACGTTTTACGAAGAGTTGTGAGCCAATTTCAGATCTCCGACAACGTAGCCGGGCCTATCGGCATTGCTCAAATGACCCACGACGTTTCTCAGCAAGGTCTTATTGCTCTTCTTAAGTTTATAGCGCTCCTCTCTATTTCACTTGCCACCATCAACATCCTTCCTCTGCCGGCCCTTGATGGCGGAAGATTTCTCTTTATCATCGTCGAATTTATTCGGGGTAGGCGCGCTAATACCAACTGGGAATCTGCCATTCACGGCATCGGCTTCATTCTCCTGATGTTTTTGATCGCCGCAATTACTTACAAAGATATACTAAGTTTAATCTTTGGCAAGAAATACATGAAACCGGATTGCCCGTTATCAACAGGTTTTTTTCGGCATTTCCGATTAATTCATGAAGTTTAGTCGACTAGTCCGCTAGAAACCGGATATTTCATGCTAGCTTATGGGAGTTCAGAAATTTTTGAATTTTTATAATTTTTATAAT
>DAOVYC010000159.1 GCA_030635805.1 bacterium
TAATCTATGACGAAATCATTATTCAGGATGGGAGATACATCTATAGGGGAGGGAAAACCGGGAGTTTTGACCTTTTCTTACCATCTGATCAATCCGGTAGAGATAGGCGAAAACACATAACCTGTGAAACAGGTAAAGAATTTGGCGTCACGCTTGGTGATAAGAAAATAATCTGGGGTACTGCGCAAGCTGCATATGAAACTGACTTTTATCCTTTTGTTTACGATGCTGGAATGGTCGAAAAGGAATACATAAAATGGATACCATTTGATCTTCCGGACGAAGCAAAAAAAAATCCAAAAGAAATAGCCAGTTCAGATCTTGAGGATCCTGCATTGAAAGAGCACCTCCCTCAAACCTATTATCAACAAAAAAATATTCTTGAATCGCTCTATTTTGATGCTTTCTTATCATTCCACATGAATCTTCCATTCTTAACCGATTATCGGATGACCCCAATTATTCAATGGAAAAACAAACAAGTAGGAATGCACTTCGATAAAACTATTGAAGATATGCTTTTATCTTTCTGGATTAACATTGGATTTCCAGATTTTGGTGGATTGTCATGGGAAAAGGTTATTGAGGTTCGTGAATCTCGTGCTGGGCAGGATTTTAGGAAAATGGTTGGGCAAATAACTTCTGTAATAAAAAATAGTTATCAAGAAACAAAAGATAAAACTGAGCGTGAGCTTTTGGTACAGCGGGTTCTTTCACAGGAGCTTGTTGACCAACTTCGTGCAAAACTACCAAAGCCTCAAACGGCCTTTTTTAATCTTGGTCTTAACCTAATTCCATTTGGAGGCGGTGTTGTTTTGGGCGGCGGAAAAGACCTGAAAGATTTGATCGATAAAAGAAATAGTTGGGTATCTCTCATAGAGCTTCAACCTAAACAAAAAAGATAACCATGCTCTTGCAGCGGATCGCAAAAAGCCGCGCCCGCTGAAGAGCCACGTTAGCTGAATATAGGGAATCAACATTGAGAAAATTATTAATATTAAATTTATTGATTCTAAGTACATTTTTAGTGTCTTGCGGTAGCAGCAACCCATTAATTGGCTCATGGGAAGTAGTTCCTGGCCAAAAAAGCGCAAGATTCTTTCCATGTAAAATTATAACGTTTGAGAAATCGCTTTCGAGTTGTGCGGGCCTTGCAGAGAAAGTTTCTTATGAGATCAGGAAAGAATCAGTAATCGTTCATGGGGAACTAGGGATTTCAGCTATATACAAGATAATCAGTAACGACCAAATATCTGTCGAGATCCCATACTCTGGGAGAATTATTTTTAGAAGAGTTAAATCGTAATATGCCCGGAGTATCAGCTAACAAATCATTCGAGTTCGCCCCTTTGGGGCCGGACGGCTTCGCCGCCGCTCAATTCAATAGCTGTTGGAATCTGGGACATCCCCAAAATGAGAAAAAGTGAAATTGCCAAAAACCAACATTATGTTCCACAATTTCTACTAAAAAATTTCACTGTCGGAAAAAAGCCACAACTATGGGTTTTTGATAAACAAACAGGGAAAAAGTTCAAAACCAATATTAAAAACATTGCCTCAGAAACCAAATTTTATGATTTCACGTTTGAAAATGTTGAGTTAACAATTGAGCCAGCTTTAGCGGAAGTTGAGGCAAATGCATCAAGAATAATTAAAGGAATAGTAAAAAAAGAAGATATTTCTCAACTTGATGATAATGACAAAATTTTTTTCTCTCATTTTTTGGCCTTACAATTTACACGAACCAAGGAACATCGTTTACGCTTTCAAGACCTAAGTTCTAAAATGGTAGAGGCCATTCGAGAAAGGGGTTTCAATCCTGAAGAAATTGAAGGATGCAAAGAGCTATCAGAGGATGATTTTAAATTACATGGCATAAAATCAGTTTTTGACTCTAAAGAATTCGCACTTCATTTTTACACAAAAACGTGGTTACTTTTTAAAACTTCAAAAAAACAACCTCTTTATATATCAGACAATCCCATAACCCTTCAAAATATGAATGATTATGGATTTTATGGAAATATTGGTCTTGCTGTAAAAGGAATAGAAATTTACTTTCCTATTAGTAAAACTCTAACCATGGCTCTTTATTGTCCAAGTTTAGAAGAACAATTTAGAGAAACTTACAAGAAGTACCAATTTTTATCGAAGGTTAATCCCATGTTACTATCTCAAAATATCAAAAATCCATTATACCTTGAGCAAATCATGGCTGGTTTTGAACAGAAAAGAACTATTCCGTTCAACTCTGACAATGTGGTTAACCACAACTCTTTGCAGGTTAAATACTCAGCAAGGTTTGTCTTTTCAAGCTCAGGAGATTTTTCTCTTGTAGAGGAGATGTTAAGCAAACATCCAGAATTACGGGAAGGCCCGAAGGTAAAAGTCGGATAACAATGATGGCATTAACGTATTAATAATATTGAAAAAGGCTATCGGGATAGGGACACCCCTCACAGGGCGCCCCTCCCACACCACGCAGCATACGGGTCCGTACTGCGCGGTTCGGCTGATCAGGCAGAATCAGATCCAGGGGAACATAAGCCAAAGTGATTGAAACCACTTGTTCTCCCA
>DAOVYC010000049.1 GCA_030635805.1 bacterium
CCTTCGACGGAGCTCAGGACCTTCGGGATGATGTTGTTGATCATCCGTGGGCGGGAGTAACGAGTTTTAAGAAAAAATTTGGTGGAGAGGGGGTTGAGTTTAGTGAACCGTTTGATCTGGTGCTGAGGCCGCTGGTTTATTCAGCTTATAAACTGTTTTCCTAGAATAAGGCAGGTCTTGACCTATCGGGATGCATTTGTTGCGAAACAGGAGGAAATTGCGTAAGATGATTCTGATTAAAGATCATATTAATTATATTTATGACTAAAAGAATTCACATTGACGATGAAGATGAAAAAGATTCTTCAGGGGAAAATGAGGTTGCGGATGATGGTCAGAAACAAGAACAAGAAGAAGATGCGGAAATGCCAATTCCTGTTGTTTTAAAAAATTTAGAAGATGATTTGGAGCCTTTTGAGGATGAGACGACCAGAGTTATTCGGAGAGAACAGATAAATCTGGACAAAATTATGGAAGGGGCGGGAACCAAGTTTTACGTGACGGGAGATACGGTAAAAATAGGCGCTAAGGAGTTTTTGGATCTTTCGGAAAAGCATGACATGGATCAGGTGCTTCATTTGGAAAAAGAGGAGATCGTGATTTCTTCAAAACTGCTTGCCGGCATAGCACGAGCCGATGTAATAGAAGAGGAAGAAGAAGAGCTTCAGTATATTGATGCGGCGGCGGTAGGACTTTTTATAGCCGGATTTATCGGAGGGCTTGTTGGGATTTTTGTTTCCAAAATTGCTTATGTGCATACCGCGTCCTGGGTGATTTTCTTTGTGAGTATGGCCATGCTGATTTCCTACGTTTATCAAGGAATTCGAACCGGGTTTATCAAGAGGCTTTGGAAGAAGTATTTGGCGAAGATGGCTAAATACGAATAATCGAAGATTATTCGTAGAATCAGGAATTACGAATTACGATAGTTCTTCCAGCAACTTTTCCCACTGCTCAAAGGTGAGTTTTTGGGGGCGGATTCTGGGATCGAGATTGAGGCTGGTGAGAAGCTGCTCGATTTCTAGTTTTTCTCGATGTAGACCGTTGGTGAGATTATTGGCTAAGGTTTTTCGGGGTTGAGCGAAGGCAATCTTGATGAACTTGAGAAATTTTTCGAAGTCGCAATTGATTCTTGGTTGATCGAGAACGGTGAGTTTAAGAACGGCAGACTCAACTTTTGGCTGAGGTTTAAAAGCGGTTTTGGGAACGGTACAAATAATTTCCGGATCGCTGAAAACTTTGATCATGAGGGAAAGAACACTGCCTTCGGAAGAGCAGATCTTTTGGGCGACTTCTTTTTGGATTAATAAAACCATCAAAGATGGTTTTTGGTGAGATAGGTGGGATTTGTGAGACGCTTGAGACGCTTGGGATGGGGATTTTGAGTGATGTTGATACAGAAAATGTCTGATTATCGGAGAGGTGATGTAGTACGGGATGTTGGCGATGACCTTGAAGGTGCCACCCCCCTTAGTCCCCCCTGCATCAGGGGGGAAAACCTGGAAATTCAAGACATCCTCATGGATGATTTCGAGGTTTTTTGTTCCGGCGAATTGAATTTTAAGGCCGGGGATAAGATCGTCGTCGATTTCGAGGGCTTTGACGTGTCCGGCGTGCTTGACGAGTTCTTCTGTCAGGGCTCCCCTTCCGGTGCCCACTTCAATTATTAAATCGCTTTTGGTAACTTCTCCGGCTTCAATAATTTTTTGAAGGACAGCTTTGTCGTGTAGGAAATTTTGACCTAATCGTTTTTTGGCTTTCATGCGATCTTTAGTTCAGGAGTAAAGTGTGATAGCATCACCATAATAGGACACGAATCTAACGAATCAAACGAATAATAACGAATATGAACTAGATAGTATGAATTTGGCGAAATTTCTGATCTTTAGCAAGAAGGCAAAAAAGAATCGTTTGATTCAGGCGGTTTTGGGGATGAAGAAAAGCGGGGTGTTTAGGGGAGCGAAATTTGATTTGTATACTCCGACACTTGACCCCCAGCACTTAGTCGTGGTTTTTGGACAGTCACATCCGGTTCTGACGGGAAAAATAAATAATCGACAATTGAAACAGATTGTAGGGTGTCAGTCGAGGCTGGTGATGTACTACGCTTATTTTCATGGTACTTACGGGATAAAGAAGTTTGGGGGAGAAGGTCTGCATGGAGATGTAAATGATTTGTATTTATCGGTAGGAAAAACAGGGCCGCTTTATGAAGCGGCCATGAAACAGTTTTTTCCGGGGCTGACGAAGGAGAAAATGACCTGGCGGGACATGTACGATACGGCCAAAAAAATCATTTTTTATCTAGGTGGTCTTTGGCGTGATGCCCTCCGAACAAAAAACGATCCTGAAATACGAAAATATGCCCAGACCGTGGATGGGCAGGCCTATTATGATTTTCTTACCCCGGCGGACATAGTGATTTATCCGGTAGAAGGAGAAAAGCAGTATCAACACGTTCTGGAGAATGTAAAGAAACTGGAAAGAGAAATTGAAGCGATGGATAATAATTATGATTATCGGGTTGCCAAGTCAAAGCTGGGCAAAACAAATAAGCGAAGTGATTTTTCGGAGAAAGAAATTCGACTTTTAAAACAACGCGGAGAGTTAGTAAAAGAGTTTAATCGGGTTTTGGGGAGCGACTTTAGAGAGCGAGCCACCATGCAAATCATGAGGGAGCGGGCGGATAAAGAGGAAATTACGGTGTTTACGATGGGAGTGGCGCACAGGAAAAATTATAGAAAGTTGGTGAATGAATATCTCAAAAATACCCGAACCGCCTTCTTGTTTGTACGAGCACCGGAACTGATACCGAGGTATTGGGTGGGGATTGTGGGACTATTGGGACTTTTGGGATTCTTGGGGTTGGTTTGGGGCTGGGTGGTCTAAAAACATTGATAAATCAAGGTCAGAAGACGTTCCGGGCTTATTAAAATCATCATCATATATTATTAATTCCTCGAGCCGACTTTTTTCTTTTAGGTAGTCTTTCGTTGATTGCATATTCATAATTTCTATCCAGATTTGGTTAATGGCTTCATTGCTGACCGGTGGTTCTTTACCACTTAAATAGGATCTGAGTAATTCTCTGATTTTTATACCAATAGGTATATTTTTGTCGAGAGAAAGGTTATAGAAAATGGTAATTTGATTGTGATCTTCCGGGGTGAGCTTGGCCCCCAGCCCTTTTTCAATTGCTCTTTCAATATTTCTGATTAAAACCTTCGCAGGCTCATCGTCATATTCATATTGGATAGCTTCAAGTATTTCGTCTTTGTTTAATATTGAAGGGAAAAAATCTTCAGTTATTTTAAGTAGTTTCTTAATAAGCTCCTCGGTTATGTAGCTCTCATTGGAGAAGCCTGTCCCCAGGAGCCCCGCAATCTTAGTTTCGATTTTAGTTTTTTCCTCTTGTGTAAGAGGATATTTTTCTCTCAAAAGAGATAATCTATCACTACAGGCGTTTGTAATTGCGTCTGAAATTTTTTGAACCGCTTTCTTGTTTTCGATTAAAGTATCTTCTTCCAGTGGTTTTAGTTCTTCTTGTTCTTCGGGCGTGAAGAAGGAGTGAATGTTTTTAGAAGTTGCTTTAAGAATGTCATTTATTTTATCTGCTTCACTTTCATCAAAAGACTCCGTTTTGTTATCACGGGGGTCTGTGGTGACTATTTCCTGGGTTCCTTTTTCTTTATCCGGCATTTTTATTTTTTTATTTATTTCTGTATTATTATAACATATTATTGTGAATTAGTAAATAAATTTATGGTTTCTTTTTCTATATCAGATATAAAGAGCTGGATAAAAGAAGAATTCTCCTCCTTTAGTTTAATTATTAGTTCATTTATTTCATTAAGTTTTTCACCGGTATGCTTCAGTAATTCAAGTTTTTTTTCTTTGGGTATTTTTAAGATTATTTTTTCGTGTTTTTCAAGTTCTTCCTCTGATATTTCGCCGGGTTTTTGCAGGTGCATATAAGCAAATTTTTGGCTGAGCAGAAGGATATTGTCAATAATCTCAAGGATTGACTTGTTGTAATTTTCAATTGGTTTTTCGTTTACCGCAATGGCTCCTTTTAGGAAAGCTTGGGCGTGAGTTATTATTTCTTCTTTGATTTCTTCCTTTACTGGACCAAGAGAAATATATGATTTTAATTGAATTTCTATTTCGCGCAGATATATAAAGAGCTCTTCTTTTTCTTTTTCCGAAACAGATAACACATTATTTATTATTCCTCTTACCGGTTTAATACAATTTCGATTAATGTTATCCGCCGCTATCTCTTTCTTCTCCTTCGGCTGTTCCGGCGTTTCGGGCTGACTGTGTTCATTCAGGGTAGATTTAGGGACCTTGGAGCGTCGACCACCTCTATTACTGGGTAGATCGTTTGCGTCTAATGGTTGGTCCTTTGCGCTTGATTCAAATGTATTTTCTTCGTTTGACATAAGTACTATAATTAGTTGTAATTATAGTTAATTGTAAAGGGAATGCAAGGGGAATATCGACTATTATTTATTAATTATTATTTATCAATTACGATTTACATTTTACTCTTTCAACCTTAACTATTAAACTGTCGATAGTAATTAACAGATGATTATGTCTAAAAAAGATAAAAAACAGTATGCGATTGAGACTATTCGGCATTCGCTGGCGCATGTGTTGGCGCAGGCGGTGATGGATATGTTTCCCGAGGCGAAACTCGGGATGGGGCCGGACATCGATAATGGATTTTACTATGATTTTGAGCTTCCCCGGACTTTGATCCCCGAGGATCTTCCGATTCTTGAGAAGAAAATGAAGCACATTATCAAGCAGGGGCAGGAGTTTAAGGAGTTTAGTGAGCCAATAGAAAAATCGCTGAAATTTTTAAAGAAAGTTAAACAAGATTACAAGATAGAATTACTGGATGACCTGAAGGCTGAAGGTGAAAAAGAGGTTACATTTTATGAAAATGGTCCTTTTGTAGACATGTGTAAAGGGTCGCACGTGGAACGAACAAGTCAATTGCCGGTCAATGCTTTTAAATTGCACAGAATAGCAGGGGCTTATTGGAAAGGCAGTGAGGAGAACATAATGTTGCAGAGAATTTATGGGCTGGCTTTTGAAAATAAGGAAAAATTGGATGAGCATTTGGAATTTCTTGAGGAGGCAAAAAAAAGAGATCATAGACGGATCGGGAAAGATTTAGATCTTTTCAGTCTTCATGATGAGGCCGGGGCGGGGTTGGTGTATTGGCATCCAAAAGGTGCCAGGATCCGTTCGATTATCGAGGATTTTTGTCGAGAGGAGCATTATAAAAACGGATACGAATATGTTTGTACTCCGCACGTGGGGAAGGCCTGGTTGTGGGAAACTTCGGGACATCTCGGGTTTTATAAAGATAGTATGTATAGTCCTATGAAAATTGATGAGGAGGATTATTATGCAAAACCAATGAACTGCCCGTTTCATATTTTGATTTATAATAATTCGACCCACTCCTATAGGGAACTTCCTTACAGATGGGCTGAGTTTGGGACGGTTTATCGTTATGAGGCGAGTGGAGTATTGCACGGACTTCTTCGGGTGCGCGGGTTTACCCAAGATGATGCGCATATTATCTGTACTCAGGAGCAGGTTGAGGATGAA
>DAOVYC010000056.1 GCA_030635805.1 bacterium
CTCGAATCTACGCCGCAGGTGACATTACGAACACGGACTGGAAACAAGCCATTACCGGAGTAGCGGAAGCGGTGAAGGCCGCTCACAGTGCTTTTGAGGATCTGGGTGAGTAATTTTAAATTAAGAATTATCAATAATTTCTCCCTATGAAATTTCGCAGAACAAAAGTTATTTGTACCATCGGTCCCAAGAGTGATTCCAAAAATCAGATTCTTAAACTTGCCAGGGCAGGTATGAATATTGCTCGCCTGAATATGTCTCATGGTGAACATAAGTGGTATGAAAGTGTTATAAAAAATATAAATACTGTTAATAAGAGATATGGGTTTAATATCGCTATTATGCTGGATACGAAAGGGCCGGAGATTCGCACCGGTGATTTACCCGATCCCGTTAAAGTAAAAAAAGGGCAGATGTTAACCCTTACCGTTTGTGGAGCTGTTAATTTAGCACCAAATACGATTTGGATAAATTATGACCATTTTGTAAAAGATGTTCGAGTTGGAGATAAAATCCTGATTGATAACGGTCTTCTGAAGTTGAGAGTGATTAAAAAAACCTCAACAGAGGTGGGGTGTGAATGTTTGAATAATTACGTAATTACTTCCAGACGTCATGTAAATTTGCCTAAGATTTCTCTTAAGTTGCCGGCGATTACAAAAAAAGACTGGAAAGATATATCTTTTGCCATTAAAAATGAGGTTAATTTTATAGCCCTTTCTTTTGTTCGCAGGGCAAAAGATATTGAACAAGTTAAGGCATATTTGATAAAGAAAAAGGTAAATATCAGTGTTATTGCAAAAATAGAGAGTCATGAATCTATACCGAAAATTGAGCAAATAATTAAAGCTTCGGATGGGGTTTTGATTGCTCGTGGCGATCTGGGAGCCGAACTTCCCTACTACGAAGTCCCCGTACTTCAGAGAGAGATAATTAATATTTGTAACGAGATGAATAAGCCGGTGATTGTAGCTACTCATATCCTGGAATCCATGATCCAGCATTCTGCTCCAACCAGAGCGGAGGTAAGCGATCTTTCTCAGGCGGTGTTCCAGCGTGCCGATGCCACCATGCTTTCAGGGGAAACGGCCATAGGTGGTTATCCGGTAGAGTCGGTGAAAACTATGGTAAATGTGATAAATCGAATAGAGGAAGAAATTTATAAGGAAGATATGGTTATTCTTCATGATACCAGTTCTGAAAAAGAAGAAATGGCGGAGGCGGCGAGTGTTATGGCCACCAATTTGAAAATAAAGGCAATTCTGGTGTTTACCCATACCGGTCGTTTGGCTCTTCTGGTTTCCAGATGTCGTCCCAATAGTTCGATATTTGCTTTTTCAAGAACGGAAGGAATCGACAAAAAACTTCAGTTGGCTTTTGGCGTGTATCCTTTTCACTACACCGCACCAGATAATTCCGAGAAAAAGATTATGAAAGCTTTTCAGATACTTCGGAAAAAGCACTTCTTAAAGAAAGGAGATAAGGTGATTGTGATTTCCGATATTCGAATTACCGGTGATAAGTGTGTACAGTCGATACAGGTGAGGGAAATTTAATAAGCAGTAAACGAGTAAGTTCCAGTGTTTCTGTTAACCAGATTATCTGAATGATTAAAAGAATTGCCGTTTTGGCGGGTGATGGAATAGGGCCGGAAATAATGAATGAGGCGAAGAAGGTTTTGATGGCTGTTGCCTCACGGTTTTCGCACACCTTTGAATTTGTGGAAGCTTTAGTTGGAGGAGCGGCTTTTGACAAATCCGGGTCTCATTTACCGCAGGAAACTGTTCGTAAATGCGAAGCTTGTGATGCGATTCTCTTTGGAGCGGTGGGTGGTCCGGTGGAGTTTAAGGATGATCCCAAGTGGGATTGTGCCATGAAAGAGGCTATTCTCGGACTCCGAAAAGCCTTTGATTTTTCCATAAACCTGACTCCGGTTCGCGTTTTTAGTGCTCTTAGAAATAATTCTCTTCTGAGGGATGAGTTTTTAAGCGGCTCTCCATCAATTTTAATAATTCGTGAATTTGCGGGAGGAATCTATTTTGGAGAACATTCCACGCGGGTAAAGAATGGTAATAGAGTGGCACGGGATGTGATGGAATATAGTGAATCGAGTATTGAAACGGTGGTGCGATTTGCTTTTGAAAGCGCCATGAAGCGAAAAAAAAAGCTTACCTGTATTGATAAATCGAATGTCCTGGATTGCGGACTTCTGTGGAGAAGTGTGGTGGAGAGGGTTGGAAAAGAGTTCCCGGAAATAAAATATAATTTTATGTTTATAGATAATGCTGTTTTCCAGATCCTTAAGTCCCCTCTTTCTTTTGATACAATTGTAACCGATAACATGTTTGGCGATATTTTAAATTATCTGTCGGCTGTTTTTCCGGGATCGATAGGTCTGGTTCCTTCGGCCAGTTTTAATGCTAACAAATTTGGAATTTATGAGCCTTCCGGCGGTACGGCACCCGATATCGCCGGTAAAAACATAGCCAATCCTCTGGCGATGATTCTTTCTTTGGCTTTGATGCTTAAATATTCGTTTAAAATGGAGAAGGAGGCCATGATGATAGAGAAATCTGTTGAAAAGGTGCTGGATGAGGGCTTTCGAACTGTGGATATTTATCACGATGGAATGAAGCGAGTTTCCACGAGTGAGATGGGAGATTTGATAGTGGAAAGGATTAAGGATAGTTAAGTGTCTTTTCTATTGACAAAATCATAAAAATATACTAAGATATCTTATCTTTAATTTTTTGTATGTTCAAAAAACCATGTACACCGGAAAAAAATCGACGATTTATGGAACGAAATCCTAAATATTTGAATCCCCTTCAAAAATTTGTTCGACTTCTTTTGACAGAGAAGAGCGGAGGTTATCACTTTGAAGGAAAGGGAATTTGTAAAATTTGTGTAGGTCACAAAAAACCTATCTCTGTAGAAACAATTGTTCGTAGAACCAGAAGGGGTATTGAGCTTATTTTTATTTCGGCCTGTGTGGCCACTGTTGCGGTTATTGTTCATATGAATATCAAAGAGAAGAAAGTAAACCTCCAGACTAATCCTGCTAAACCTGATACTGAGCTTATTTCTCAAACAGATGCTCAATCTGATTCCGAGTCCAATTCTATGGTGGAGATTTGTACTATGGTTAGTTTGGATGCAAGTAATTCGGAGGAAGATACTCTTTGGGAATTGGTTGAGAAATATCTTGGAGAAAAAGGGTTGGATTGCTCAAATGAAGCCATTGATAAAATCAAGGATGATTTTGAAGAAAGATATCCGGGAGTTGACCCCACCCGGTTTCAGGATGGTCAGAAATTTGAGATAATCAGGAAAGGTGGACGGATATGGGTGGAAATGCTTTAGGGCAAGACTATTGCTTTTCCCTTCTTTATAGAGTAGAAAAGGTGTACTTTTCGTTATTTATAAAACCTGAATTAATTCATGAAACCTGAATTAATAGTTCCGGCGGGAAATCTGGACAAGCTTAAGTTTGCTCTGGCTTTTGGAGCAGACTGTGTCTACGCCGGTGTGCCGATTTTTAGTCTGCGAGCGAGAGAGAATCAATTTAAAATTGATTCTATTCGAGAAGCGGTGAAATATACTCATGAGCAAGGAAAAAAGATCTTTTTGACCTGTAATATTTATGCTCATAATCATAAAATTGAGCCGTTTTTGCGAGCCATGGAAGAAATGGTGGCTCTCAAGCCGGACGCCTTTATCGTTGCCGATATTGGGCTGATATCCATAATACGGGAAAGATGGCCCGAAGTGGAAATTCATCTTTCTACACAGGCAAATACCACCAACTGGGCGCAGGTGAAATTCTGGAAGTCGATGGGAGTTAATCACATTGTTTTGGCTCGTGAATTGAGTATTAATGAAATACGAGGAATTCATGAACAGGTGCCGGATATAAATCTGGAAGTTTTTGTACACGGAGCAATGTGTTTTTCTTACAGTGGAAGGTGCATGATTTCGAATTATTTGACGGGAAGAGACTCAAATCAGGGAATGTGTTCGCAGTCGTGCCGGTGGCAGTATCGGGTGTACAAGGAGCGGAGGGAGCGGAAAGAGCGGAGGGAACGGCAGGATTATCAGGAGCTAGAGGGACAGTATTTTGTGGAAGAAAAAGAGCGGCCGGGCGAGTTGATGAGAGTGGATGAGGATGAAAATGGGACATATTTATTTAATTCCAGAGATTTGTGCGCGATTGGTTATTTAAAAGAATTGGAGGAAGCGGGAGTAACGCATTTCAAAATTGAAGGTCGATCAAAAACCCCTTACTACGCGGCGATAGCAACTAAGTGCTATCGGGAAGCAATAGATCTGATAGAGGCCGGAAAAAACGTTCCCGTTGAGGAGTTGATGGAAGAGTTGGCAACATCGGCTAATCGAGGATTCACGCCCGGATTATTATTGGGGAGTTTAGGAGGGAATAATCAGAGATATGATAAAAATGAATCTTATAAAACAGTGGATTTTGCGGGAATAATCAGAAGTTATGATGAGAAAAAGAAATTGGCTGAGGTAGAGGTGAAAAACAGGTTTGAGAAGGGAGACAAGTGCGAACTGGTGATGCCGGATAAGACTATTTCACAGAAGATAACCGGTATTTATACGCTGGAAGGAGAGAGCGTCGATACGGCGCACGGGGGAGATAAGAATGTATTGATTGAGATGAAGAAGAAACCGGATGAGTTTACGTTGATCAGGAAGGAAATTGTCTGAACCATGATTCACTTGATTGAAGGATTGCCCTGATTTACTAAAAAAGTCTTTCGATTGACAGGAGCCGGTTGTTTACGTAGAATTCCTTTGCTTTTTCCTGCTGAGATTCATTGTAGCAGTGGCTCGGATTTGGAAAGAGTAAATTTATACTTAGATGCTACGTGTATTTCTATGTCAGATGATATGCAAACGCACCTGAAAGGTGCTCCGGAAATTCAGCTTCCACGTCCGGGTGATCTAGTGGAAGGTACGGTCATCAATGTAATCAACAATAAGATTCTTGTTGATCTTTGCGGTGGTGCCATGGTCGGAATCATCATGGGTCGTGAACGTCAGGACAGTATGAAAACGGCTGAATCTTTAAGTCAGGGGGATTCGGTGAAGGCGGTGGTAGTGGAAGACGAAAATGAAGAGGGATTTTTTATCCTTTCCCTTCGAAAAGCGGCTCAAAATCTTGCCTGGGACAGGTTTCTTGATATGTATAAGACCGGAGAAATTTTTCAGGTTTCAGCTCAGGAAGCCAATAAAGGCGGTCTTCTTTTAGAGATTGATTCCATCAAGTCTTTTATCCCCGTTTCTCA
>DAOVYC010000147.1 GCA_030635805.1 bacterium
AAAAATGTACGTATGGGATAGAAAAAATGAGCCGGAACTTATTACTCAATTTCAAAATTTAAAATCTCCTTCAGTCTTTGCGGGCAAAGATATGGTTCTCGTGTCAGATAAAGATAATCTCTTTAAAATTGATGTTGAAAAAAAGAGAAAAGAATTGCTAAAAAAAGACAATATTCAATCAATTAAATGGAATCCCGCCGGTACGGCGGCACTTGTTGAAACGGAGATGGAAGGATTGCCGCTCATCTCTCTTTTTTCATCGGACGAAGGAAACATACTTATCTCGCCAATACAATCCTCGCTTGCCCGTATTGTTTGGATTTCCGATGATGAAGTGTTGTTTATAACATTTCAAGAGCTTAACGATAACCTAAGGTCAAGCTTTCAGGAAATAGGATTAGATGCCGATCAGCTTGCCGGCAATGAAAAAGAAGTACTCACGGATCACCTTATGAGTTTTAACTACCGAACAGGTGGATTTACAGATCTTCTTCAAATCCCTTCTCACATTCATATTCAAAAGATGGAGATAAGTAAGGATTCCAAAGAACTCTTCTGCCTTACGGACGAAAATATTATCCAAACCATTCGCCTCAGCGAATAATTTATCTCAAGCATCTCACTAAAACCCATTGCCTTTAGGCGTTTTTTGAGTAAAATACTTAAGACAAGTTATCACTTGTCTTAAAAGGCAAAAGGTAAAATTAAAAAGGCAAAACCTACGTCTTAATGGTCTCAAGTAATTTTATCTTTTTCCTTTTCATTTTTCTCTCTTTTTACTTTTTATTTTT
Organism: bacterium; assembly: GCA_030635805.1. Classification (GTDB taxonomy): domain Bacteria; phylum Patescibacteriota; class Gracilibacteria; order JAUYGZ01; family DAOVYC01; genus DAOVYC01. The sequence goes on from DAOVYC010000147.1 coordinate 792, forward strand.
CACTTTTTCCTTTTTACCATGCCACAACAATCAAATTACGATACATCTAAAATTCAGGTCCTAGAAGGATTGGAAGCGGTTAGAAAAAGACCCGGAATGTACATTGGTTCCACCAGCGAAACAGGGCTTCATCATTGTGTCTGGGAGGTTATCGATAATGCTATCGACGAAGCAATGGCCGGTTATTGTACAGATATTTACGTAGCCATCAACGAAGACAATTCCCTTTCCGTAGAAGACAACGGTCGTGGTATTCCGGTGGGGAAACACGAAAAAACAGGTAAATCAGGTCTTGAAACCGTGCTTACCGTTCTTCACGCCGGAGGCAAATTTGGCGGGGATGATAGTGGGTACAAAGTGTCCGGTGGTCTTCATGGCGTGGGCGTATCCGTGGTAAACGCGCTTTCAGAATGTCTAAAAGCGGAAGTTTATCGTGACGGTAAAATTTATGAGCAAACGTATAAAAGAGGAAAAGCAGAATCAGATCTTAAGGTAACGGGTAAGACGGATAAAACAGGAACAAAAATAACTTTTTATCCGGATAGAGAAATTTTTGATACATTGGAATTTGACTACTCGGTCATAAAAACACGCGTAAGACAACAAGCATACCTCACAAAAGGAGTCGCGATATTTCTCGAAGACAAAAGAAAAGGACAAGAAAGAAGAATATCTTTTTATTTTAAAGGAGGAATAAAATCATATGTAAGACATTTAAATGACGGGAAGGAAGTTCTCGGAGGTGTTATCTATTGTGAAAAAGATACACCTGAGGGAAGTGTAGAAATAGCTCTCCAATACAACATTGCCTACCAGGAAAATATCTACACTTTTGCCAACAACATTCACACTCCGGAAGGAGGGATGCATCTTACCGGTTTTCGATCGGCTCTTACTCGTACGCTAAATAATTACGCTCGTAAAAATAATTTACTAAAAGAAAAAGAGCCCAACTTTACCTCCGATGATGTTCGTGAAGGGCTTGTAGCCATTGTTTCAGTTAAGCTAACCGATCCTCAGTTTGAAGGACAAACCAAGGCAAAACTTGGTAACGCTGAAATGCGTACTGCTGTTGAATCGGTATTCAACGATTCTTTAAATGAATTTTTGGAAGAGCATCCTACGGATGCCAAAATGATCATTAGCAAATGTTCACTTACATCCAGAGCCCGGATTGCCGCGAAAGCGGCAAGAGATTCGGTGGTTCGCAAAGGAGCCCTTGAAGGAATGACTTTGCCCGGAAAACTGGCCGATTGCTCCAGTAAACAACCCGAAAACTCAGAAATTTTCATAGTTGAGGGCGACTCAGCGGGTGGTTCAGCTAAACAGGGAAGAGACAGAGAGCACCAGGCTATTCTTCCTCTCAGAGGAAAAATTCTTAATGTAGAACAAGCTCGCTTAGACAAAATTTTAAACAACAACGAAGTAAAAGCACTTATCGTAGCCATGGGAGCCGGGATAGGGGAGACCTTCAACGCCGATAAGCTCAGATATCATAAGATAGTAATCATGACCGATGCGGATGTGGACGGGGAACATATTCGTACCCTTCTCCTTACCCTTTTCTACAGACATTTCAAAGAAGTCATCGAAAATGGATTCATCTACATTGCCCAGCCACCACTCTACAAGCTTTCCAAAGGGAAGAAATTTTGGTATGTAATGACAGAGAACGAAAAAAATAAAATCGTAAAAAAAGAAGAAATTGATGCTAAAAATGTTCAGCGCTACAAGGGTCTTGGTGAGATGAATCCGCAACAGCTCTGGGAAACCACCATGGACCCTAACCGGAGAATTCTCCTTCAGGTTACTATCGAAGACGCCGAGAAAGCCGACAAGACTTTCGATGTTCTCATGGGATCGGAGGTTCAGCCTCGCAAAAAATTCATTCAAACTCACGCTAAGAAAGTCAAAAACCTCGATATTTAGCATCATTTTCTTCTTTTTTTACGATTTTATTTTTTTCGTT
>DAOVYC010000052.1 GCA_030635805.1 bacterium
AAAGCGAATAGTTTAAAAAAATTCAAAATTCCCTCGGAAAGCCCTTGCCTTTTTCTTATTTCCAAACCGTCATGCGCTCTTTTTATCAAAACAATAATTCCGCCCTGAAAGACCGGAACCACTAAAAACCAAAGGATAAAAAATACAATAACTCCAATTATAAGCCATTTGGCCAACGATCCGTACTTGGTGATTAACTGACTTAGCGTATTAAAAATTTCACTGATTTTCAACTCGTGATCAGAAAGGTTTGGTGCGTGAGAAAAAGACCAGTATTGCCAAATCATCCAGAGAGCCTCAACACTTAAGGTGATAAATCCAAGTACAAATCCAAAAAAGAAAAATTTACTCTTGTTCTCTTGCGTTACCCGCCACGCCTGAGCAATGATGGCTTTGTGATTCATATCTGAGGAAATTATCAGTTTTAAATTATCTTCTTTCTTGTTATAGTATACCCGATATTTAATTTTCAGTATAGTATGCGTTTCAAGTGTACCCAGCAAAACTTCCTACAAGCACTCGAAGTGGTAAATCGAGTTATCGACACTAATTCCACCTTACCCGTCTTGAATAATATTCTACTCAAGGCTGAGGGAAAAAGGGTTTTTATGTCAGCCACAAATCTTGAAATGGTAATAAATTGTTCTTTTAAGACAGATGTGAAGAACGAAGGAAGCATTACCGTACCGGCAAAGCTTCTTTCCAGCTATATCTCCCTCTTAAAAGATGAAGAAATAGAAGTCAAGTTGGAAGAAGGGGTTGCTATTAGCGTTGTTTCACCATCGTCAAAAACGAAAATCAAGTGTATTTCCGCCGAAGAATTTCCCCTGGTTCCCCAAGTGGACAAAGAAGCATCTTTTGTTATTCCAACAAAAGATTTTATGAAGGCCGTCTCCAAAACCGACTTTGCCGCCGCCAGTGACAACACCAGACCGGTATTAGCCGGCATTTATATGCATGCCGCCAAAAAAGAACTCAAAATGGTCGCTACGGATAGTTATCGTTTAAGCGAAAAAACCATGGAACTAAATAGTTCCATCAAAGAAGAATTGGACGTTATCATCCCGGTTCGTGCCGTTACCGAAGTGGCCAGAATCGCCTCCAAAGTTGAACCGGATGAAATTGAAATCAATATCGGCAAAAACCAAGTGCTATTCTCCATAGGAGAGGTAGATTTCATATCTCGTCTTATTGAAGGAAAATTTCCAAATTACCAACAAATCATCCCATCAGACACCAAAACCAATATCGAAGTAAACAATGAAGATCTTGCTCTGGCCGTCAAAAGACTTCAGCTTTTTGCCAAGGAAAATAACAACAAAATCATTTTCAATATAACAAAAGATAGTATTGAACTAACCACTCCGGTTACCCAAATAGGCGAAGAAGAATGTAGTGTCCCGGCAAAAGTTGACGGTCCGGAAACGATCATCGCCCTCAATGCGGAATTTGTTCTCGACGTTCTTGCCAATATTCCCAACAAAGTGCATATCGGTCTCATCGACAAAGTCACTCCGGCCGTTTTTCACGGCAAAGACGAAAAGGACTACGTTCACATCATCATGCCGCTCAAGATTCAGGATATCTAAAAAATTCCGTATATTTTGTCCAATACGTAGAGACACGCCGATGGCGTGTCTGTATGTAAAATATAGAATTTTTCTGCTGGAAGAGGTTTGTAGCCTTTTCCATAAAGACGCGATTTATCGCGTCTCTCTAATTGACGTAAATACTCTCTTATGAGACAATCTGCGAGAAGGAAGAATTGGCAAAACGCCAATTCCGGACCTTAAAAACTTCAAAAAAAAGATGTCAAAAATGGGTAAGATGTTCTTATCCAGGCTGGAATTCGGTATTTCTTTTACAGAAGGAGGTAGTCATGAGACGTATCTACCGAGACGATGGATTTTCATTCAACAGTTGCTATGTTGATGAGAATCAGAACAGCACAAAAAACTGAAACCTCAAAGACAAGCAGTACTCTTAAAGAGTAAAAAAGGAGGTAAGTATGAACTGGCCATGACATAGAACTTCTGCACACAAGCATTTTTTTTGAAGCTATTATGGCATTGTCCGTTCGCGGACAATGCCTTTCTTTATTTGGAAATTTCATTCTGACCGATTCTCAAAAAAATAACCTCCGGCAGATCATTCACAAGCAAATAAAATAAGTTTTTCGGCGTCTCCCTAATTGACATAAACACTCTCTCATGAGATGATTCGAGGGTAGAAATCGGCACAGTGCTTGATTTCGCCCCTTGAAAACTTCAAAAGAAAAGTGGGCAAGATGTTCTTGTTCAATATCTTTCATTTTTTCTCTTACAAGGAGGTATCCATGCGGAAACTTTGCTTAGTATTTGCTTCTGGAGAAATCCAAAAAGCAAACCACAAAGCCAGCAGAAACAGCAACCTCTAAAATAAAAGGTCAACGAGGAAAAAGATAGGTCTTTTTTCTCTTGAGGTTGTATGGCACCACTTACTTTACAGGTGGTGCCTTTTCTTATTTTGCAAAAGCAAATCCAAAAAACTCAGCCATCAACAGCTAAAATGAGTTTTTCATTGTTTTTTTACCAGAAAAACGTATAATGTACTCAAGCCTAACCGATTTTTTGGGGAGGTCATTTTCTAGAGGAAGGTCAATCAGACCTTCGATTCTTATATTAATTTATCGTGAACATTTTCGACAAGAAACTGCATGAACCTCTCATAAATCATCTTCATGAGAAAAAGAGGCTCACAGTTTCCAGTAGTGGTAATATTTCATCCAAGGCTTTTTTTATAGCCGATCTTTTGAGCAAGAGTAAATATAACAATATTATCTGGGTTACAGAAGATGCGGATTATGCCGAAAAAGCCGCAAGGAACATGCAGTTTTGGCTTAAAGACAAAGCGAAAAAAGCAGTATCAATCTACACCGAAAATAACGAAGAAATAAAAGACAAAGAATGTGCCCGGCGCATCTGCGAACTTCTTGGCAAAGATAAAAAAATCATTGTTATGGATGTGGCCACCTATTTTGAAAATCTTCCCTCCAAAGAGGATTTTAACAACAGGAAATTGATCCTGGGGAAAGGTCAAAAAATTAATGTAATGGATCTTATCAACGAGCTTCTGGAAAGAGGATATGATTTTACGGAAGATAGCTTTTTGGAGGTTGGACAGTATTTTAAACAGGGAGGAATAATCAACATTTTCTCACCGGGCTATCCATCGCCTCTAAAAATTGAGATTGATGGCGATAAAATTGTAGAAATGTATCTCTACGACCAGAATGAAAAAACCGTTCTTTGCGGGATTGAAGAGGTTTCTATAGTTTCCCAGTCGTTCCATTCCAGAGATTCATATCTTAGCTCTTATTGTGACGAATCGTGTTTAATAATTCACGATGAACTTGATTTATCGGAAGAATATGTAAATCAGCACAAAGAACAGGAAAAAATAAATGGATTTGGAATAATCGATTTTACGGCATTCCCGGAGGAGGATGATGATAATCACTTCAGCCTCTTATATCTCTCAATGTTGAAGTATAGAGATATCTTCGATTTTGTTAACGACCTTAGAGAAAAAAAGAGAAACGGATGGCAGATTACCATTGCCACCAGGAATTTTGAAGAATTAAAAAATATTCTTCTGGAAGAAAAAATACCATTTACCCTGAACAGAAAAGAGGAAGACGTTTTCCTTCTTATTCATGACGCTATCGAAAATGAATACACTCCGCATTCCTTTCAGAATGCTCACATAAAAATAGCTTTTATTACCGATAGAGAACTTTTTGATTTAAAAGAACAAAAAAGAAAAATTCCTCTGGAGACAAAGGTGCATATGGATTTTCTTACCAAGCTAAAAAGAGGGGATTTTGTGGTACACGTAGATCATGGAATTGGAAGATTTTTAGGGATAGATCAAAAAGAGATCGACAATATTAAAAGAGAATATCTAAAAATAGGATATGCGGAAAACGATCGGCTTTTTGTGCCGATCGATCAAGCGGAGAAAGTAAATAAATATATTGGTATCGGTACGGGCGAACCTCGCCTCAGTCGGCTCGGTTCGGTAGAATGGGCTCATGTTAAACACAAGGTTCAGAAAGAAACGGAAATGATCGCTCAGGAACTTCTTGAGCTCTACGCCAAGAGAGAATCCGCAAAAGGATTCAAATATTTTGAGGATGATAAAATTCAGGAAAAATTTGAAAAAACGTTCGCCTACGAAGAAACACCGGGGCAGGTTCGCGCTATCATGGACGTTAAAAAAGATATGGAAGGTGACAAACCTATGGATCGTCTGATTTGTGGAGATGTGGGATTTGGAAAAACAGAAGTGGCTCTCAGAGCCGCCTTCAAGGCGGTTCGTAGTGGAAAACAGGTGGCTTTTCTCTCGCCCATCACCATTCTTACCGACCAGCATTATCGCACTTTCAAAAAGAGAATGAATCCTTTTAAAATTCGCATTGAAATGCTTTCTCGTTTTCGCAGTCCAAAAGAGCAAAAGGAAATAATCGAAAAACTTAAAGAAGGAAAAATAGATATCATTATCGGTACTCACAGATTATTTCAACCGGACATAAAATTTAAAGACCTTGGTTTAGTCATTATCGACGAAGAACAACGCTTTGGAGTGAATCAAAAAGAAAGGCTAAAAAAAATGCGCGCGGAAGTAGACATTCTTACTCTTACCGCCACCCCGATTCCCCGCACGCTCAACATGAGTCTGAACAAAATTCGAGACATTACCACCATTACTACTCCGCCTCCGGGTCGACTTCCAATATTTACGGAAGTAAGAAGGTATTCAGATACTCTTATCAAAGAGGCGGTCGATAGGGAAATTGAACGCGGTGGTCAGATTTACTTCCTGCATAATAGAGTGCAAACCATCGACTCCATGGCAGATAAATTGCGATCACTTTTCCCAAAACTTCGTATCATTGTTGCTCACGGAAAATTATCCCCTACGGAACTTGAGGAGCGAATTATTGCTTTCAAAAACAAAAAATATGACATGCTGGTTTCTTCCACCATAATTGAAAATGGAATAGATCTTGCCAACGCCAACACTCTTATTGTAAACAATACCGAAAATTTCGGACTTGCTCAGCTTTACCAACTACGCGGGCGTATTGGACGCAGTAAAGTGCAGGCTTACGCCTACTTTCTTTATCATGTCCAAAAGCTGGCCCCGGATGCCAAAAAAAGACTTCGGGCCATTGTGGAAGCAAGTGAGCTTGGCTCCGGTTTTCAAATAGCCATGCACGATCTGGAAATTCGCGGTGCCGGAGACATTTTAGGTGCCAACCAGCACGGAGCCATCAACGTCGTGGGTGTAAACCATTTTGTTCGCATGCTGAATCAAGCGGTTCATGAATTGAAATCCGGCAAAAAACCGGAAAAAATCGAAGAGGTTACAGATATCACCGTC
>DAOVYC010000138.1 GCA_030635805.1 bacterium
AAGCCGATAACCATGGCGGACACTTTAAATGAAGGAAAGATCACTCCAAACACAACCTATAACGACACCGGAACAGTTAAGATCGGCGGCTATACGATCCACAACTATAATGATAGATCGTGGGGAGAATCCTCAATGACGGAAGTCTTGGAAAGATCGATCAATACCGGAGCGGTCTTTGCCGAAAAGCAGATATCTCATGATACTTTCTTGGATTACATTGAAAGGTTTAAGTTCTTTGAACCCACCGGGATAGATCTGGCCGGAGAAGTTTTTTCTTCAAATCAAAATCTTAAAAAAGGATATGAAATAAACTTTGCCACTGCCAGCTTTGGCCAAGGGATCGAAGCAACCCCGATCCAAATAGTCCAAGCTTTCTCTACTATCGCCAATAAAGGAAAAATAGTAAAACCCCATTTAGTGGAAGTGATCGTGGAAAATGGAGAAAAGAACGAAGTATCTCCGGAAACCAAATCCACTTCTGTTATTTCTTCGGAAACCGCCACCGAGCTTACCGCTATGCTGGTCAGCGTAATAGAAAACGGCTTTTCTAAAAAAGCTCATATCCCGGGCTACTATATCGCCGGCAAAACAGGAACCAGTCAAATAGCTTTTTCCGCTTTGGGAATTAATAAAACAGGCTATTCCGAAGAAACCATTCAGTCCTTTGTCGGTTTTGCTCCGGCCTATAACCCGCAATTTGTCATGCTGGTAAAACTTAACAATCCCGAGACCAGAACCGCTGAATATTCAGCCCTGCCCATTTGGCATGATCTGGCAAAATATATTATTGATTATTATCACATCCCTCCTGATTACGAGGAATAAAGTATAGACCCTCTGCAAAACAATCCTTTCTACTGCAAATTAAAAATTTTGACTGCAAATTGTTCAGAAATCGTCGCCATATACACTGTATATGCCTTCTCATTCTTCACAATTTTCGCTCAAAATTATTAATTTTCGTCGCGAAAAATTGTTTTACAAAAAGTCTTATGTTTAATTTTTTAGAAAAATCAGTCCTTTCTTGGAAAAAGCCTAAAATCATTGTGGTGGCTGGAAAAGAAAAGGAGAAGATCGCCGAAACAATATATCAAGTTTTAAAACCTCATTTTAAGGTTGGGAAAAATTCTGACTTTTTAAATAAAGAAATACTGGTTCTGGAAAGTACTCTTCAAGGAGTTGGTTTTGCTTTAAAAAAATCCAGACTACCGATTCTATTAATAAACAGTGAAGAAAAAAACTTGGAAAAAATGATCAAAGAACTGCCGGCTACGGGCTATTTAATTTTGAACTCTGACGAAAAAGAAATCCAGGGATATAAGAAAGAAAGCAAAGCTCATTATTTAAGTTTTGGCTTTAAAGAAGAAGCTATTTTTCAAGCCGTTAACGTTTCAATCAATTCCGGAGTTAATTTTAAATTGAACTATAAGGGGAGTGTTGTTCCTATTTGGCTAAAGAACACCAAAGAAGAAGAACAGATCTATGGCGCTCTTGCTGCCGCAGCCGTGGCAACAATACTGAGTATAAACCTGGTTGAGATCTCAGCCTCTTTAAGATCTTTATAGACAGAGCACTGATTTTGTGATAAAAAAAGCTTACTAAGAGATGTCTATAAAATTATTTCGCAGCGAGATTTTAAATTTTTAGGTAAGGCAAGGAAGACAAATAAAAAGGTTTTTACTGTAGCTACTACACCTCAAACCTTTTTAAGCAGTCTGACAAAGCCGTACTTAAAAATCAAAATTATAGTAGAAATAATTTTATAGACATCTCTAGAGGCCTTATCGTCTAGTGGCCCAGGACGTCGCCCTCTCACGGCGAAAACACGGGTTCGACTCCCCGTAGGGTCACAATTTAGAACATCTTCCTTTTTCAGTGCTACGCACTGGTGCGCCAAAGGCGTGGGGGGAGAAAAAATATGGTGTCGCTGTGCGACAAAATGGGACGGCGGCGGCACGCCGAAGCGCGCGGATTTGTCCTTGTTTCGTATCTGATTTTTTCAAAATCACCTACTCGGTAAAAACTATTTAATATGTTAAAACCAAAACTTTTTCTATACGCTCGTAAATCAACAGAAGATGATGACAAACAAGTCATGAGTATTGAGGCACAGTTGTTTGAATTGCGGGAATATGCGCGTAAAGAAAAACTTGAAATTCTCGAGGAATTTCAAGAGTCGAAAAGCGCAAAGACACCCGGAAGACACGTTTTTAATGAAATGATGAGCAAGGTTGAGGAAATAGGTAATGTGGGTATACTCGCATGGCATCCGGACAGACTTGCTCGTAATAGTATTGATGGGGGAAGAATAATCTATGCAGTGGATACTCAAAAGATCGTGTCTTTACGCTTCCCGACGTTTTGGTTTGAACCTACCCCGCAGGGGCTCTTTATGTTACAAGTGGCGTTCGGTCAATCCAAGTATTATTCAGATAATTTAACTGAGAATGTAAAGCGAGGTATGCGCCAAAAAGTTCGGCGAGGTGAGTGGCTGACCAGAGCTCCGTTTGGCTATGTGAATAATCGGACTACAAGAAATATTGAGCCACATCCAACACATAGCAAGATTATTGTTCGCGCTTTTAATGAATATGCCAAAGGAACATACAGTTATGAATCCCTCGCCGAATTTTTGTCGCTCCACGGAGTAACCACACAAAAAGGAACGCCACTTGGCAAAGCTTCCATCAAACGGATGTTGACTAATCGTGCTTACTTGGGATTTATCAAACATCATGAAGAATGGTTTGAAGGAAGCTTTGCGCCAATTATTTCCCCGAAATTGTTTGAAGCCGTGCAAAAAGTATTGTCGGCAAGAGAGAGACCTCTCACAAGAAAGGTAAAGCATGACTTTCCTTTTGTTGGACTTTTTCGCTGTGGTGAATGTGGGAGCATGATAACAGCTCAATGGGCTACGGGTAGA
>DAOVYC010000131.1 GCA_030635805.1 bacterium
AGAAGATCCAGAAATCCGGGGTGCAAGAGTTCGCCAATCCGCGGAATGCCGCGGCGGGAACGGTACGCCAGCTTGATCCGAAGGTGGCGGCCGGTAGAAATCTGGATGCTTTTTTCTACACGATCAGACCGCCGGTGGAGACACAGGAGGAGAATCTGAAAAAACTTCAAACCCTGGGTATGAAGGTGAATCTGAAGTACATTATAACGAGTGATGTGACTGAGATTCCCAAATAACTGGAAAAATGGGAAAAGAAGAAAAATTCGCTCCCATATCTGATAGATGGAGTGGTGATCAAGGTGCTGGAGGTAGAGCTTCAGAAGCGCCTTGGATCCACCGCCAAGGCGCCCAGATGGGCCATCGCTTACAAGTTTGCGGCCGAGCAAACTGTTTCAAAAATAATTGATATTATTTTTCAAGTCGGTCGAACCGGAGCGATTACGCCGGTAGCCATTCTGGAACCGGTACTGCTGGATGGCTCAACGGTTGCACGGGCCACCCTTCATAATGAAGATGAGATCGCCAGAAAAGATGTACGTATTGGCGACAGTGTAGTGGTGCAAAAAGCGGGAGATATCATCCCGGAAGTTGTTCAGGTAATTGAAAAACTTCGCACCAGAAAGGAAAAGAAGTTTCACATGCCCACTCACTGCCCCTCTTGTGAAGCAGAGTTAATCCGACCGGAGGGAGAAGTGGTTTCCCGCTGTCCGAACAGAAATTGTCAGGCAAGAAGGAAAGAAAGATTACAGCATTTTGTCTCCAGAAAAGGTTTTGACATCGACACTCTGGGTGAAAAGATTTTGGATCAACTGATTGAAAAGGATTTTATCTCGGATGCGGCGGATATCTTCTTTTTAGACTATACTCAAATCAAATCTTTAGATCTTTTTGAAGAAAAACGAACGAAGAATTTGCTTAGCGCTATTGCAAAATCACGGATAATCCCGATCTCTCGTTTTCTTTTTGCTCTGGGAATTCGCCATCTGGGCGAGCAAACGGCACGAGATTTTTCCAAAGAAATTCAAGAAAAAATAGACGATAAACAAGCTGTGGATGTCACCAAAGAGAAAAAAAAGATGATGGAGCAGATAAGTTTGTTTGGAGATACAGAGGAAGAATTTTCCGATTTTGTTCATTATTTCACCCCGGATGAGCTTTCCAAGGCTATTTCCAGGCTTTCTAGGGAAGATTTGAGTCATGTCGAGGGCATTGGAAACAAAGTTGGAGAATCGCTTTATAATTGGTTTTCCGACTCCGATACACTGGATTTAATTCATAAATTAACGGAAGGTGGAGTAAAAATTACGAAAGAGAAATTTATCACCCATGAGAATCCAAATTTTAAAGGAAAAACTTTTGTGATTACGGGAACGATGGAAAATTATTCACGAGAAGAGGCAAAGCGTTATATCCTTCAGGGAGGAGGGAAAGTGAGTGGGAGTGTGAGTGCCAAAACGGATGCGGTGATTTGCGGAAGTGAGTCGGGGTCAAAGAAGTCGAAAGCGGAAAAGCTGGGGATCAGAATATTGAGTGAAAAAGAGTTTCAGAAAAAGCTACAATAGGACACGGATCTAACGGATCTAACGAATTTTAACGGATGTAATTCAGATTTATGGCACTAGTAAGAATTAACAAGTTCATTGCTTCCACAGGTTATTGCTCTCGGAGAGAGGCGGATAAGCTGGTCTCCGAGGGACAGGTTTTTGTGAATAATTATAAGATAACCGAGTTGGGGACCAAGATTGATGATGAGAAGGATAGTATCCGAGTGGGGAAAAAAGTTATTAAATCGAAAAGTCACACCGTGATTGCTTTGAATAAACCAAAGGGATTTGTATGCACCAAGAAGGCAACACACAATGAGAGAATAATAATGGAATTATTACCGGAAAATTTGAGACATTTGAATTCTATTGGGAGATTGGATAAAGATTCCGAAGGTTTGTTACTGATGACAAATGATGGAGATTTAGCTCTACGATTAACTCATCCCAGAAAACATGTAGAAAAAGAATATTTAGTAACGGTGAAGGGAGAAGTAGAGGATGAGGTGATTGAGAAAATTGCTAAAGGTGTGAAGTTAATGGGATATAAGACCAAGCCGGCCAAGGTCAAGATAATTTATGTCGGAGAGGAGCGATCGATATTACAGATAGTTATCCAGGAAGGAAAAAAGAGGCAAATAAGAGATATGATGTTTACCCTGGGGCACCGGGTGAAGAAACTAGAGAGAGTAAGGATTAGTGGATATAAGATGGATAAAAATATGCCACGAGGAGCGTTTCAGTATTTGAGTGCGTCTGATATTCAAAAGCTAACTTATTAGCTTACTGCTTATGAAAATAGGTATAGATTGTCGGTTATATTCCCCTCATTTTGGCATAGGAAGATATGTTCATGAGCTGGTTAAATATCTGCAAAAAGTAGATGAAAAAAATAATTATGTTCTTTTTTTTAATGAGCCGGATTATTCAAAATTCAAGATTCAAAATTCAAGATTTGAAAAAGTCCTGGCAGGAGCAGATCACTACTCTGTTGCTGAACAGACCAGGTTCCTGAAGATTCTGAATGTGGCAAAACTTGATCTGATGCACTTTACGCATTTCAACGCCCCCCTCCTCTACAAAAATAAAAGTGTAGTAACAATTCATGATCTGACAATTCACTTTTTTTCGGGGAAAAAAATGAATTCACTTCTTCATCGGGTTGTTTATAAATTAGTTATGAAGTCGATTTGTAAAAAGGTGAAGAGAATTATTGCCGTTTCTGAAAATACGAAAAAAGATATTGTAGAACAACTACGTATTCCTGAGGAAAAGATCTCTGTAATTTATGAGGCGGCAGGTGAAGAATTCAAGCAGATTGATGATCAGAAAATTCTTGAAAAAACCGGGAAGAAATACCGGGTAACGAAACCTTTGATTTTGTATACCGGAAATTGGCGCACCCATAAAAATCTGGTGCGCTTGATAGAGGCGTTCTCTTTCCTAAAAAAAGCTAAAGGCTTTGACGCTCAGCTGATGATTACCGGGGGAAAAAATAATAAATATACTCCCGCGGTTGCGGGAGCGGTAGAAGAGTTTGA
>DAOVYC010000068.1 GCA_030635805.1 bacterium
GAGAAAATGACTTTGGATAATGAGGAAAAAAGGGTATTTCTGATGGACAGGAGATTGCATGAGAAATCGTATGCAAAAGAGTTTTTGAACTTCTTTCCGAAGTAAGACTGAGATTTTTAGAGTTACGTGGTCAATTTGACCACGTAGAGACATGCCATGGCATGTCTCTACGGTGATTTAATAATCACCGCATTCAAAAAAACCACTCCTGACCAGGAGTGGTTTTTAATTCTTGATTTATTTGCTGATCATCTTTTTTCTGATAAAGGCAGGAATTTCCAGTTCCTCTGCTGATCTTTGTTCCGGAGAAAGATTTCGTTCACGAAGCTTAATGCTTCTTTTAGCCTGAATGGCTGTTTTTTCGGCGAGCTTCTTTTCCTGAAGGACCTCGTCGAAACCGGTGGCTACTACAGTTACCTTAATTTCACCGGCGTAAGATTCGTTGATAACAGAACCGAAAATAATGTGAGCGTTTGGATCTGTTTGCTCGGTGACGATGCGTGCCGCTTCGTCCACTTCAAACATACTGAGGTCGTTGCCACCGGTAATGTTGAGAAGAATACCCTCGGCTCCAGCAATATCCAGTTCCAATAGTGGAGAATCGATGGCAGCTCTTGCCGCTTCTACCGCCCTATTTTCACCACTTCCATAACCAATACCCATAAGTGCTGATCCGGCATTTTCCATAATTGTCTTTACGTCGGCGAAGTCTACATTGATTAAACCACCAATAGTTACAAGATCTGAAATACCCTGGATGCCCTGCCTGAGAACATCATCAACTACTATAAAAGCTTCGGTGAGAGGGGTTTTTTTATCAATAATATTAAGTATTTTATCATTTGGGATAGTAATCAGTGTATCAACACGCTCTTTCATGTTTTTGAAAGCCTCTTCCGCTTGTTTAGCTCTTTTTGCTCCTTCAAATGCGAATGGCCTGGTTATTACACCAACTGTAAGGGCTCCCATTTCCTTAGCAATTTCGGCAATAACCGGACCGGCTCCAGATCCGGTACCACCACCAAGTCCGGCAGTAATAAATACCATATCGGCACCTTCCAGGGCGGCTTTTATTTCTTCCGATGATTCTTCCGCGGCTTTTTTACCAATATCAGGATTTGATCCTGCCCCAAGACCACGTGTGGTTGCTTTACCAATATTGATTTTGTGTGGTGCGTTTGAGTAGTAAAGAGCTTGTGCGTCCGTATTCACGGCAATAAAATGCACATTTTCCAGTTTACAATCAATCATACGATTGACAGCATTTGAACCACCACCACCAATTCCTACAACTATAATTTTTGCAAGCGGAGCAATATCAGGAATAATCTGATTGCCAGGATTGGTTTGAGGATGAGCTTTTGTTTGTTTTGCGTTGAAGAGGGAGCGTAGTGAATCGGACATAATGAAAGGGGATTAGTGAATTAGTTGGTTAGATAAATAATTAGTTAGGTTGTAGGTAGTAGCTCGTAGGTTGTAGGGGGCTACTAAGGGAACAAACGCTTGATGAATCCGCCGACACCCTTGAAAGCTTTTCCAAGGTTAATTTTTTTGAAGCTAAAATTATTTTCCTGAGTCTTTGATCCTATGATAATTAGACCGAGGAGAGTAGCATACGATGGATCGTCAATTTTGTCAATAATCCCTTCAATTTCTGTAGGAAATCCCGTTTGAACAGGAAGATTTAGTACATCTCTGGCAAGATCAAGCATTCCGGGTATTTTTACACTTCCTCCGGTGAGGATAGCTCCTGCGGGCAGTTTCCCATCTCTTTCTATAGAGGCGAGTTCATCTTTTACCATCACAAATATTTCATGGAGTCTAGCTTCGATTATTTCTAACATGTGTTTTTTGGAGACCTTGTGAGAATCAATTTTGGACATAAGAGAAAGATCTATCTCATCTCTTTCTGTAGCATCATGTGGATCGCAAGATCCATATTCGATCTTAAGTCTTTCAGCGATGTCTACACTTGTGCGGAGTCCTATGGCAATATCGTTAGTTACGTTTATTCCTCCAACGGGGAATACGGCGGTATGGATAAGGGAACCTTCTTCATATATGGCTATGGAAGTGGAACCGGCACCTATATCGATATTTACAACTCCGAGTTCTTTCTGTCTTTTTGTAAGTACCGCTTCCGCGCTGGCGAGTGGTGAAGGAATGAGATCGTCAATATCTACACCTACCTGTCGAATACATTTTTCAATATTTTTTATTGCCGGGATTGAACCGGTAATAACCTGAGCATCCACTTCGAGTCGAATACCGGACATCCCGATCGGGTGTCTAATATCTTCCTGATCATCAATAGTAAAAGATCGAGGTACAATGCGTAGAATTTGTCTGTTTGGCGGAATTGGGATAGTCTGAGCGGCTTCCAGTACTCTCTCAATGTCTTCGTTGGTGATTTCCGTGTTATTGCCAATAGCAACAACTCCCTTAGAGGATATAGCTTCCAGGTGTCCTCCCGAAATGCCAACAAAAAGGCTATCTATGGTTTCACCCGCCATTCTTTCAGCCTCTTCCAATGAAGTTGTAATACTTTTGATAGTGTCTTCGATATCTACAATAGTTCCTTTTCTCAAACCTGTTGACTCGGTAATTCCTACTCCAATTACATTTGGAAGACTATTTTCATCTTCAACAATACCAATGACTGTTCGAATTTTTGAATTACCTATATCGAGGCTTGCTATTATTTGTTCTTTAGCCAATTTAGTTTTTGTTAAGAATGGGAGACAAGGGTAAATTTCACTTTGGTGAAATTTAATTTACAATTTACAGTTCACAATTTACAATTTACAATTAAAGAAGGTCTTTAGGGGTTTGATTTTGGCTTGGGAAAAAGGAAAATGGATACCCAAAGATCACACTGACTATAAGAGTATAGGTGATGATTTTTGACTTTGCAAATAAATTATTCGCTTTTTTGGCTTGTTTAAGCCATGTATCAAAATTGTGTTCTCATTATTTGGCTTCAAGAATTCGTTTTTCGACGTTATTCATTGTACAAAAATCTTCGTCAGTTTTATGATTATAGCTAAAAACATGAAGTAAGCCATGTACAAATAATTTATTCAATTCTTTCTTTAGGCTTCCTGAGGCGTTTTTTTGCTTAATAGCGATGTTTGGAGCGATTATAATCTCTCCAATAAGGTCGTTTTTTAACTTTTTTTCTGATGGATATGCGAAAGAAAGGACATCTGTTGGCACATCTTTTTTTCGATGAGTTTTATTTAATTTTCGAATAGTGTTCTCGCTGACAAAAGTTAGTTCAATTATTCCGTCTTTTTTATCTTTTTTGAGGATCTTCAAAGTTTTAACGAAGAGCTTGTTGAGAGATTTTCGGGGAATTCTGGTGTTGGCTTGGTTGGAGATAATTAATTCCATGAGGAATTTAAGATTACAAAATTCAAAATTACAAGATTACAGGTTATAAAGATTGGGTTTTTAGTTTTTTGTGTTATAAGTTTTGTGTTTCAAGTTTCAAGTTTTATGGCACTTCTGGAGATCATTACCGGTGCGGATAATCCTATTTTACTTAAAGTAAGTGATTCTGTCAGTAAGATTAATAAGAAGGTTTTGAAGTTGATTCGTGATATGAAAGAAACCCTCCTAAAAGAGGGTGGGCTTGGGCTTGCGGCGCCGCAAGTGGGGCAGAATACCAGAGTGATACTGGTGGCAATTCAGAAGAGTGAGAAAGTCGGGAAAGATTATGTGGTTGTGCCGATGATAAATCCGGAGATTCTTAATTTTTCCGATGAGACTTGTACAGGTGAAGAGGGTTGCTTGAGTTTGCCGGGAGAGTATTTGAATATTGTTCGATCGAATAAGATTACAGTTAGATTTCTGGATGAAAAAGGGAATGAAAAAATGTTAGTTTTGGAAGGTCTTAATGCGCGAATAGTCCAGCATGAGGTAGATCATTTGGAGGGAATACTTATTACGCATAGAGCGTAACTTCGAAATTACAAATACTTCGAAACCCCAAAAGACAAATATCAAATCCCAAATAAACCCTAAACTCCAAACAATTGTGAAAAAATCTAAAAAATTCACTTTTGCCAAAATTTTCACATTAACCCTCTTGCTTGCGGGGATGGCGGTGGGAATATTTGTTGTTCAAACAGACATGGGCATGGCGGGTATATTACAACTTGACCCAATATTCAACACCTTGGGGTATGTTACTCATGACGGTGCCGCCGGTGGAAGCGGTACTGATGATTTTGACTACTCTTTGCAGATCCAGTCGGATGGGAAATATGTTCTTAGCGGATGGAGTGTGAATGCGGTCGGGGACAGGGACATGGCTATCTGGAGGTACAATTCCGACGGCACGCTTGACACCACATTCAACAGCGTGGGGTATGTTACTCATGGCGGTGCCGCCGGTGGAATTGGGTCAGATTATGCTACCTTTTTGCAGATCCAGTCGGATGGGAAATATGTTGCTAGCGGATATAGCATGAGTGTGACAGGGGGTATAGACATGGCTATCTGGAGGTACAATTCCGACGGCACGCTTGACGCCACATTCAACAGCGTGGGGTATGTTACTCATAACGGTGCTGCCGGTGGAAATGGTCATGATATAGGCACGTCTTTGCAGATCCGGTCAGACGGGAAATATGTTGTTTCCGGATATAGCAAGAATGCGGTAGGGCAAGCGGACATGGCTATCTGGAGGTACAATTCCGACGGTACGCTTGATACCACATTCAACAGCGTGGGATATGTTACTCATGGCGGTGCTAGCGGTGGAACCGCCTATAATATAGGCTACTCTTTGCAGATCCAGTCGGACGGGAAATATGTTGTTGGCGGATGTAGCTCAAGTGTGGGCGGGGACAGGGACATGGCTATCTGGAGGTACAATTCCGA
>DAOVYC010000093.1 GCA_030635805.1 bacterium
CCCGGAATTCTTTTTAATACGAATTATAAGCGCTTTCTCCGGCCTTTTTTTGGTAAGAATAGAGAAATCGGCGACGCTCATTTGTCTTCTACCCGGTGTTGTTGGTTTGAACTTTTTGATCATCGTTTAGCTTATTAGCTGGTAGCTTGTAGAATTACTTCTTTTTAGGTTTAGCGAGCTTGGCGAAGTCGATAGTTTTTCCTTTTGGTAAGGTGATTATAGCTCTTTTGTCCGAGGTTCTCTTTTTGATAACCCGTCCGCGTCCCGCTGTTCGTGATTTTAACTTGGTGATAACAATATTTACGCCGGTCGGCTTGATACCATAATATTTTTCAAAGGCTTCTTTTACCTGAATTTTGGTAGTATTTTTGTTTACTTTAAACGCATATTTCCCCTTTTCCTGAGCGGCATAGGCTTTTTCCGTAATGATCGGTTTTATGAGAACTTGTGATAGATCCATGGGGCTCGGGATTATTGGGATTATTAAGACGCTTGAGACGCTTAAGATGTTAAATAGATTTCGTCGATCTTTTTGAGAGCGTCTTCCAGAAAGACGATTGTTTCGTACTTGAGAAGATCGGCAATATTCAAGAAATTCACGGTAATAACTTTGGCATTCGGCAGGTTTTGAACTGATTTTTCCAGAGCTTCGTTTCTTTCTCCGGTAACCAGAAGGGCGGTTTCGAGTGGTAGCTTTTCTATCATCGTAGCGGCGATTTTTGTCTTTGGTGCTTCCGTCTTGAAGGCATCGAGAGCGATAATTTTCTCTTCGTTGGCACAAATGGAAAGGGCTGAGAAAAGTGCTAATCGTCGTTGTTTTCTGGGCATGGCCTTGGTGTAGTTTTTAATGTTTCGAGGACCAAATACTCTCCCACCACCACGGAAGATGTTGGAGTATCTGCTTCCGTGTCGTGCTCCACCGGTACCTTTTTGACGATAGATCTTTCTGGTGGAACCCGTTACTTCTCCACGAGTTTTGGTGTGAGCGGAAGCCTGTCTGCTGTTCGCCATTTGGCGAACGAGGGCCTGATGAATGAGTTGTTCATTCGGCTTAACAGCGAAGATTTTATCGTTCACTTCAACTTCTCCTTTCTTCTCGCCGGTCTGGGTATACATTGTGATTTTCATTGTCGGACTTAATTTTTAAATTTTTAAATTTTTGTAATTTTTACAAATAAATCTTAATTTCTAATTTGTTCTATTCAACTGTGATCGTGATGAAGTTGTTTCGTCCGCCGGGGAGAGCCCCTTTGAGAGCGACAATGTTTTTGTCTTTATTGATCTGAACCACTTTTACGTTTCTTCGTGATTTGGTAACATTGCCATGTTGACCCGGCATCTTCTTGCCTTTCATAACCCGGGCCGGCTTGGCGCACATTCCTATTGATCCGGGCTCGCGATGGTGATGTGACCCGTGGGACATCGGTCCTCGCGAAAAATTCCATCTTTTAATAACACCCGAAAAACCGTGACCCTTGCTGGTCCCGGTTACTTTCACCGCTTCAACTTCGTCGAGAATATTTAAGTTAACCTCATCGTTCACTTTGTATTCTTCGGTGTTATCGATTTTGAATTCCTTAAGTTTTCTGAATTTTTTGGTTTTTCTCGGTTTCTTAAGGGGTTCAAAGCCAACAACAATGGCACTATACCCGTCTTTTTCGGCAGTTTTAACTTGAACGATTTTACCTCCCGGACAGAGAACAAGCGTAACGGGCTCCACAAGTCCATCCTTGTGAATAACGCGAGTCATACCGATTTTTCGGCCAATAATACCAGGCATAATGCGTTGATTAGAGGTTGAAGATTAAAGATGCTCGTGGCGGCTGAGGTCTGCACCCGTAAACTTAGTTAACATAAAGCGGGGGGAGTCTAGCAGTGGGGAGGAAGGGAGTCAAATGATTTTTTAATAAAATTACAAAATTACAAGATTCAAAAATTACAAAATTGGGGAAGTAGTTTCATAAGGGAAGAAAAATGATTTTTCTTGCGAATATTATCCATCTCCCCTATTTTGAGTATGGTTTTTAACCTTATATATATGTTACATATTTTAAAAAGATTGACGTTGTTGGTTTTGGTTGTTTTTTGTTTTGTGATAGCGGTTCCGAATGTTTTGGCTATTTCCGGGAGCGATCAGGCCGTAACGCTAAATTTTTTCTATGGTAATCGTTGTCCGTATTGCTCAAAGGCGGAGCCCTTTTTGGATATGCTTGAGAATAAGTATCCGTCGCTTATCGTAAACAGATATGAGGTTTATCAGAATCAGGACGGGCAGGCACTTCTTCAAAAAACAGCATTGGAACACGGGGTGGATATGGCCACGTTGGGTGTGCCGATCTTTTTTATCGGAGAGGATTTTTTGATGGGATACGGGGGTGAGACAACCACGGGTAATCAGCTTGAAAATCTGGTGAAGAAATATTTGAAATCGGGGCTAAGCGATATTGCGGACAGTCGGTATAAAACGGCTATTTCTTATCTGGTTGAGAAGAAGGTGGTCAAAGGATATTCGGATGGAAGTTTTAAACCGGAAAATTCAATAAACCGGGGGGAATTTCTGAAAATATTAATCGAAGCGAAATACCCGGATCAGGCCACGGGAGAAAACTGTTTTTCCGATGTGAAAGATGAATGGTTTGCGAAATATGTGTGTTTCTCGAAAGCGCGCGGGATTGTGAAAGGTTACGGGGACGGAAGTTTTAGACCCGCCAGTGTGATAAATTTTGCGGAGGCTTTGAAGATGCTGACGGAGACTTTTGAATTGACTTCCAATGAGACCGGTGGGCAATGGTACGAGCAATACGCGAATACGGCAAAAGCGAATAACTTTTACCTGGACGGCAGCGAAATGAGTTCGTTGGTAAAAAGAGGTGAGATGGCGGAGATGGTGTATCGGGTACAGGAGCGGTAGGAGCGGAGCGAAGGGCTACAATGGGACACGAATCTAACGAATCAAACGAATTGGGACGGATGTAAACTAGTTCTTCTGATTAACTAAGTCCCCTCTCTTGCAAAGAGAGGGAAGGCGAGCGAAGCGAGCCAGGGTGAGTTGTTAACTCCCGATCATTTTGATCTCTACGTCACAACCTGAGGGCAGATTGAGATTTGAGAGAGAGTTGATGGTGGCAGAGTTGGCGTCGAGAATGTCGATGAGTCTTTTATGAGTACGGATTTCAAATTGTTCGCGAGCGTCCTTGTTGACGAAAGTTGAACGATTGACAGTGAATTTTTCAATCTTGGTTGGCATGGGGATAGGTCCGGCAACAAGAGCTCCCGTTCTTTCCGCCGTTTCGATAATGATGCTGGCAGATTCATCTACGATCTTGTGATCGAAGGCACGAATGATTACTCGGATTTTTTGCTTGGCGGTGGAAAGAGATTTTTTAGTCTCTTTTTCTCCCTTTTCTGAAGCTACAACAGGTTTTTTTGCTTTTTCTTCTTTGGCGGTAGTCGTTTTCTTGACGACTTTCTTTGCTACTGTTTTCTTGGTGGCCGTCTTTTTGACAGTAGGTTTTTTTGCTGGCATGGGGTGGGGGGTTAATTTTTAAATTTTTAAATTTTTACAATTTTTGGATTTCGACTGAGCTCAATCGAAGTCTAAATAAATCTTAATTTCTAATTTGCTAGAGCTTACTGCTTATTGCTTACTAGCTTACCGCTAAATAGACAATGGTGAGAAAATCCATTGCCTTCACGGAGTGAACGGCGAAGTGTGAACTGGATTTTCTCTCGCGATCAATGGAATTGAGAGGCCCGACGACTAAAAGCAGTCAGCAGGACTTGCGGGGGGAGTATACAGGGGAAGAGGAAAAAGGCAAAAGGAAAAAGGAATATGCTTTAAGTTTCAAGTTTTTTCTGATATTGTCTCAATTTTTTTATCCAGCGTTTTTTGCCGTTGCG
>DAOVYC010000017.1 GCA_030635805.1 bacterium
CAATTTTATCCAGCTCTGAATCCTTGTAATATAGTTCTCCGGATTTATCACCACCCAGATATTCCTTGAGAATACCCGCCAGAGCTTTAAATTTCTTTGTTTTCTTTTCCATTTTTTTTGGATCCGTTTCTTCGTCTTCGATGGCTGCTGAGTTACACATAATTTCTATAAAACTTTGAAGATTTTGATTGCTGATGCTTTTCGGACTTGCGGGGATATTGCCATGAAGAGTGGTCTCTATAAAATTATCGTAGAAATTATATGATGAGTTGAAACTATCCATTAATCTTGCGGTATTTTTAATCTGTTCCTGAAATTCAGGAAAGGGGTGTGGGAAATTAGTCGGATCATTTTCGTGGTTTTTTTGTTTTTGGTAGAAATCCAATATCTGTTTATCGGTAAGCCCCTTTTTCTCGCCTCTCAACGTCTGCTCGAGGAGTTTCTTGTCGTCCTTTATAAACAATACTTTTCTATCTTTGTCATACTCATCAGGAAGGAACTCGTCACTTAACCATCCGCCTCCGTTTTTTCCATTTTCGTCGGGCTCTTTGATGAGATAATTAACAGCTTGTTCTCTGGTGTAAACTATCATTTCTTGAGCGGTTTTCGTTCTTTCGGATTCTTCTTCGTTGGGGTTATATTTTTCAAGAACCCAGTCTATCTCCTGCTGGAGATAGCCTATTTTTGCTTCTTCTTCTTTGAGTTCTATTTCCTGTTCAGCAATTTCTTTTTTCTTTTTTTCGAGGTCTGCTTGGCTAACTTTTTTATCTTCTCCTCCGGGATCTTTGATTTTTCCTTCAGCAATTTTAATTTCTTTTTTGAGGGATTGAATCCTTGTTTTAGATCTGGCAATAATACCGTTATTTCGGAATAATCTGTCGCCCATACTTTGACTTGCGCCTTCGTCACCAAGGTTTACATTGTCGAGATCGTAGATTTTGATGGCGTTATCTATCTTGGCTGTTTGCTTGAGTGCTTCTATATCTTCTTTAATTTCAGCCTGGAGGTTTTTTAAACCTGCTAATTGCTTTTTTAGAAAAAGATCAGGGCTTTCCTTCATTTGTTCTTCAGTGATTTTTATATTCCACTCCTTGTCTTTGTACTCACCATATTTAACGAGTAGCTCTGTTCGAAGTTTTTCATTATTCTGAAAAGCTTCTCGGACGCCGGGATCATTTTCGTCAATTTTGAATTCGTCAAAAGCCTTATCCATTATCGGCTCCAATGCCTTAAATATTGCTTCGGACATATCTTCTTGAAAGTCAATATTTTCTTCTTTGATTATTTTTTCAATCCCATCCTTGATTCTTTTCTTTTTCCTTTTTTTCTTAATCAGAAGGTCTGCCCCACTTTCCTCATTATTTTGCTCTTTTTTATTTGAAAAAAGTTTTCCATTATCCTCGAGAAGTTTCTCGAGAGTGATTTTGGTTTTATATTTCTCGAGAAAGTTTTTGATTATTTTTTCAAGAAAGGACTCAAAATTTTTGATATGTGATTTGATGTTGTCACTGGTTTCGAATTCCGACATGGCAACATTTTGAATGGAGACGGGGATTTCAAGTTTTTTCCCCATTTCACGTATGGCCTCTTGTAGCGCTTTTCGTTTTTCATCAGGATTCTCATTTTTCTCAGCTTCTTTTATAATGCTCATGATATTCCTGAGATACATAGCTTTTACTGCTTGAAATACTTCTTCGGCAAATTTTTCAGTATTTTTATAAGCTATTTTAGCTGCAGGTTCCTGTTTTTTTGCAAGAATTTCAGCAACATGGGTACGGATGACATTTTCAATTTTTTTGGAATCAAAGACAAATTTTGTATTTTCCTCAGTGTTTTCCACCTCTTTCTTCTTGGGCTTTGGAGACTCTGGGTTCTCGTTTTCTGTATTTTTCTTTGTATTCAAAAAACGAGGTGGAAGGAATATGTTTTTTCCACACACGGGAGTGTGTTTTTTGAGAATGTTTTGAAGAAAATCTATCATATAAAAACGTGACTTTATCCGTTAATTATACCAAAAAACTACTCTAAATTCAATGATTAAAGGCATATGGATTTAGAAGTTATTTGTCGTATGGTACGCTAAAATCTCGGTTTGTCAAGAAATTTTGTTGTAAGCTTGAACGGTTCCATATTTTACATACAGACGCGCCATCGGCGTGTCTCTACGGTGAGGCTAAAATATACGGAACTTTCTAGTGTTCTAGACGGTTCCATATTTCACATGCAGACGCGCCATTGCGGCGTGTCTCTACGGTGAGGCTAAAATATACGGAACCTTCTAGTGTTCTAGGTGGATTCTTGCGTGTGCAAGGATGGGGGTGGGGGTGTGGTTTTTTGTTTTACCACTGTTTTGTTTTGGCTAATTTTTTCCTTTATTTCCTTGAGTCTGAGCTTGTTGAGATTATGAAGAAGTGAGGCAATTTCGTTATCTCCAAGATGTTTTTCGGGTGTTATTTCTTTGGCAATATGGATATCGGCTAACTCTTTTTCCAGTTGATATATTTCCTTGTTGATACTGTGTATATGATGAGCTCCAAGATATGGTTTGAGAACTACATAATCAGCTCCGCGGTTAAATATTTCCATGCCTTCCCGACCTGAATTTGCCGTTGCGATCATAATGGGTTTTTTCTGAGGATCCATGTTGTTCAGATATCGCAGAAGAAAATAGTTATTCTCCATATTTGGGAGAGTACTGATAATAACTTCAGCCTCTTCTATATTAAGTTCCCCCAAAAGTTCTTCGTCTTCCACATCTCCAAACATACAGCGAATATCTTTTTTGATAAGTTTTTTTATTACCTGATTATCGTGGTCGATGACAATGTAGTCGTCTTTGAATCCTACAACCTGTTCCAGAACCTGTTCTCCCACCTGCCCGCATCCAAAGAGGATGATATGGCTTTGAAGTGTACCATTTTTTACGGATAGATCTTTTTTCTTTCTAAACTCAAAAATGGAAAGGTATTTTTTTAATACCCGGTATAGCTGGTTGTTGTAGGTGATCATGTAGGAGGAGATTATCATGGTGCCTATAGCGATGATGGTGGTCATGGATACAACCTTTTCCCCAAGATGACCCAACTTACTTCCGAGAGCAATTACGATGAGTGAAAATTCACTGATGTTGGCAATGCTTAGTCCCGTGAAGAAAGCGGTTCGCTTGTCGTAACCCATAGCTCCCATAATTATAAGTACGATAAGGGGGTTCCCTATAAGAACAAATAATGAAAGGACGATAAGTGGTACCAGGAGTGATCCTACAGAGCTGAATATCATACCGGTTCCCAGGGCGGCGAAGAAGATAGTGATAAAGAAGTCACGCAGAACTTTTGCTTTTGCATTTATTTCAAATGTGTATGGCAGGTTGGCAAGACTGATACCGGCGATAAAAGCACCTATTTCTATGGAGAAGCCAATTTTCATTGAAGTGAGCGCAACAATGAAACACCAAGCTATACTAAAGAGTACCAGGAGTTCATGTGATGAAGCTATTTTTTTATAGAGGTGCTTTAAAATTTTATTTGATACAAGGATCGTTATAATTGCGACAATTGATCCTTTTATAAAAATTTCTATAAAATGCATGTACTCAAATGCAAAAGAACCTTCCTTGAATCCGGCGAGCAAGAGAAGGGCTATTATTGCCAGGATATCCTGAACAATCAAGATACCGATACAAATTTGCCCGTAGAGGGAGTTGGTGTCTTTTTTATCCGACATGAGTTTTACGGCAATTACCGTGCTTGAGAAGGTAAGGGCAATAGCAAGATAGACACTTTGGATTGTGGTAAATCCAAACATTTTTACTATAAAAAAGCCGGTCATTCCCGTGAAGACAACCTGTCCAATACCGGCGACGAGAGCCACTGCTCCCAGTTCTTTTAGTCGCGAGGTGTTCATTTCCAGTCCGACTAAAAATAACATAAGCATGATGCCGATAGTGGAAACACCATGGACAAATTTAGGGTCTTGAATCAAGCCAAAGCCGGCGGGACCTATGAGTACTCCCGCTAAAACATAGGCAAGGATAAGGGGTTGCTTGAGATAATATAAAATTACTCCGACGAGTGATGAGGCAATTATTATTAAACCAATTTCCAGAGTGATACTTTCCATTAATTATTATTTATTAGTTATTAATTATTATTTATTCGTTGTCATCGTCATTGTCCTTTTCCTCGTCCATTTCCGGAGGGGGGAGAATGCCCTGCTCGTCAGCAAGGTCATGAAGTTTTTTGAGGATTCCCTGAAGAAGAAAATTAGAGAAACCTTGAATTTCAGTGAAATCTTTTTTGACATCGTTTTTTTCCAGAAATTCCTGAATCATAAAAGAAGTGAGCTGAATGGCACTTATTTCTACTCCGGTAGCTTGGGCTAAAGTTCTAAGATGCTTTACGGGGCTTACGGAAGCATTTTGAAATAATCTGTTACCCCATTCGTCTATTTTTCTCATGGCTTCATCGGAGAAAAGCTGAGGAAGATTTTCTTCTTTGGAGAGAATGAGTTCTTTGCTGGTCTTTTCTTCAAAAGACATTTGTTTTTCCAGAATTTCATTGATTTCCTCGTAGTTTAGAGAGAGGAGACCAAGGACAAAAGTGACGGGGACATTTCTTCTGATTAGTCGCGCAATGAGGAGCGACATTCGATTATCTTCAGATCGAATGAAGACGTGAATAATGTCGGCAAGTTTGTTGTCTTTTTTCTTGGCTCGTTTTTCGTCTTTAACGTCTCGTTTTTGCTGGGCGGTAGCTTTCCGGATTTCTTCGGCGAGCTGTTCGCGAGCCGCCTCGGAGACTCCGCCACCCGTTTCGGGGGCGTCTTCGGCTGGAAGGTGTTGTTCTGGAATATCTGACATTACAATTTAAAATTAAAGATTCAAGATTAAAAAATTACAGATTTTTTAGTTGGGATTTGATTTTTTTGATTTTTTTCGTGGCTTCAGTGTACTTGGCTTTTTCTTTCTCGACCACCTCTTTTGGGGCGTTACTGATGAACTGCTTGTTGGCTAGTTTTTTGTCGAGACTTGCTTGATAACACTGGAGTTCTGATAACTCTTTGTTGAGTCTTTCTTTTTCTTGTTTGAGATCCTTGAGACCTTCGAGAGGAAGGTAAATTTCCAGTTTATCAAGAAATTTAGAGAGAGACTTAGCGGGTTTGCTTATTAGTTTTTTGTGGATCTCCAGGTTTTCCAGGCGGGCGAGAGTTTTGATGATTTCTTGATTTTCAGATATCAGTTTTTCTTTACTTCCGGCTGACAAGATGGCCTTGATTCTTTTAGCGGGTTCGATTTTTGCTTTGGCGCGGAGATTTCTGATGCCGGAAATTATTTCCCGAATAAGAGAAAACTCTTTTTCTTTCGTAGGCCTGATGAGTGATTTTTCAGATCGAGGCCAGGGTGATTCGATGAGGAGTTCCGGTTGATCGAGTTCTTTCCAAAGAACTTCGGTTACAAAAGGAGTGAAGGGATGCCAGAGTTTGAGAAGTTTTCTGAGGATGTAGTAAAGAAGGTGATCTTTGTTTTTCTCAATCTTGGCAATTTCAAGATACCAGTCGGCGAGGTCCATCCAGGTAAAACGATAAAGCTCTTCGGCGGCTTCGGAGAAAGCGAATTTTTCGATTCGATTACCGGTATTTTTAATCAGCTTATGCAGTTTGCTAAGAATCCATTTATCGGCGAGGGTCTGAGATTTTGGGATACTGTTTCGATCCTGGTCGGTGAGTTTCTTCATATCGATATTCATGAGGGCGAAGCGAGCCACGTTCCAGAGTTTGTTTACAAAATTTCGGTAACCGGCAATCTTTTCTTCGTAAAGACTCATGTCATTTCCGGGAGTGGCGCCGATAAAGAGGGAAAGGCGAAGGGCATCAGTACCATATTTCTCGATCATTTCCAAGGGGTCAATACAGGTTTCGGGATTACTCTTGCTCATCTTTTTGCCATTGCGGTCGCGAATGAGACCGTGGAGGTAAACATTTTTAAAGGGAAGACATTTATCTTCCGGAAGACCGCTGGAGCGTAAGCAATAAGTGGAAGCTAAAATCATTCGGGCAACCCAGAAAAAAAGGATGTCATATCCGGTTTCCATAACATCGGTAGGGTGGAAATTTTTAAAATCTTCGGTTTTTTCCGGCCAGCCAAGGGTGGAGAAAGTCCACATTGAGGAAGAGAACCAGGTGTCTAAAGTATCTGGATCGCGGATCCAGAAAAAGGTGGGATCTGTGGGATTATTGGGATGCTTAAGATATTTGGGAGGGGTTTCAGAAAACTTGGTTTCGAGGGGGGTGATGTTGAGAATTTGGAAGAGGTGGCTGGATTTTTCTTTGGCCTTTTGCCATTTGGCAAAATCTTCCTTGCTTACTTTATACCAGATGGGAATCTGGTGCCCCCACCAGATCTGGCGAGAAATACACCAGTCTCTTAGATTTTCAATCCAGTGAAAGTAGGTTTTTTCAAAACGACCAGGAATGATTTTAATATCTTTACTGCGGACAGTTTCGAGCATAACTTCTTTTAAGCTTCTTTTTTTACCTTTCCAGTCGATAGCTTTTTTATTCACATTAACAAACCACTGTTTCATAATTTGCGGTTCGATGATTCCACCGCCACGATAATTAACGGCTACGGATTGATCATATTCTTCGGTTTTGACGAGTCGACCGGCTTTTTCCAGATCTTTAACAAGTTTTTTGCGGCAGGCAAAAATATCTAGTCCGGCGTATGGACCGGCAACTTTGGTCATCTTGCCTTGAAAATCGATAACCTGTGGTTTTTCCAGATTGTGTTTTTCGGCTAGTTCAAAGTCAGTGAGGGAGTGTGCGGGAGTAACGCCGATTGCTCCCGATCCAAACTTCATATCGACCATCTGATCGGCAATTACCGGAACGGTAATCTTGTGACCTTTGGCAAATTCAACTTCAACTTTTTTTCCAAGATATTTTTTCCAGCGCTTATCATCCGGATTCACGGCGACGGCGGTATCGCCGAGTTTGGTCTCGGGACGGCTGGTGGCCACTATAAAAGGGCCGTACTGAATATAGTAAAGTATTCCTTTTGATTCATCAAAATCTACTTCATCATCAGCCACGGTTGTCTGCATTTTGGGGTCCCAGTTTACAAGGCGATCTCCTCGATAGATGATGTCGTCATTGAGAAGTCTTTTGAAAAATTCATTTACGGCTTTGTTGAGACTATCATCAAGAGTGTATTTTTCACGGGACCAGTCGCAACTGGTTCCCATTTTGCGGATTTGATTACGAATGGTGTTTTGGGAATCAGCAACAAATTTTCTGACCTTTTCCAAAAATTTCTCTCGTCCCAGGTCGGTACGTTTCTTGTTGTTTTCTTCTAAAATCTGTTCAACCTTGTTTTGAGTGGCGATGGCGGCGTGATCGGTACCGGGGAGGTAGAGAGTGGAGTCGCCTTTCATGCGATGAAAGCGGATCATAATATCCTCCAGAGCGAGCATGACCGAATGTCCCAAATGCAAAGTACCGGTAGCGTTGGGTGGGGGCATGGAAATGGAAAATACTTTTTTCTTGGAATCTGACCCTTTGGTTATTTTGGAATTTAATTTTGGAGAAAAAGCACCCGACTCTTCCCAGAGTTGGTAAATATCATCTTCGTGGTCTTTGGCGTTGTAAACTTTTTCTAGCATGGTTTTATCGTCATTATCGACGACAGTATAAAGGCAAAAGGAAAAAGGAAAAAGGAAAAATAAGCGGTAAGCAGTAAACTTAATCCCATCCTCTTGAAGAAGAGGATCCAGGGTTTGTGATTCTAGTACTGGACCCTCAATCAAGTTGAGGGTGGGAATTCTAGGGGTTGAGGGTGGGGATTTTGAGATTGTATTTTTGAAGTTCTAAGTTACATGTTATATGTTACATGTTATATGTTACATGTTATATGGTAATTTTGGGAATTGAAACATCCTGTGATGATACGTCGGTGGCGGTAGTACGCAATGGGAGTGAGGTTCTTTCCTGCGTGACTCACACTCAGGCGGATTTGCATGCGAAAACGGGAGGAGTGGTACCGGAAGTGGCGGCGCGAGAACATGTAGTTCACATTATTCCGGTGATTGAGCAGGCTCTGAAGGAGGCAAGAATAAAGCTTGATGATATTGATCGTATTGCGGTAACCAAGGAGCCGGGGTTGCTTCCATCGCTTCTTATCGGCTTACAGACAGCCAAGACCTTGGGGTATTCCAAAAATATTCCCGTGGATGAAATTAATCATACCAGAGGGCATATTTATAGTAATTGGCTGGAGCGTGATGCTAAAAAGGTAGTGTTTCCAATTTTGATTTTGACGGTTTCCGGTGGACATAACGATCTGATTCTTATGAAAGATCATGGTTCAACTATGCTCACCACAGGTGGTGAGATGGAGATCCTGGGAACGACGCTTGATGATGCGGCGGGAGAGGCTTTTGATAAGGTGGCGCGATTGCTCGGATTGGGATATCCGGGAGGTCCCGAGATTTCCAGGGTGGCGGAGCGGGGGAGTGCTGATGCTTTTGATTTTCCGAGAGCCTGGCTTTCAGCTTTCTCTCATTGTTCCGGGTGGGA
>DAOVYC010000008.1 GCA_030635805.1 bacterium
ATCATAAATTCCTGAATATCCAGATTATTATCTGCGTGCTGACCGCCATTAATCACGTTCATCATCGGTTGAGGCAAGCTGGTCTCAGTTGTTTCTGAAATCTCGGCAAAGTAGGCAAAAAGAGACTTATTAGCGGCCTTTGCTCCAATTTTAGCCGCGGCCATCGAGGCGCCAAGAATCGCATTCGCCCCCAACTTTTCCTTATTCGGTGTACCATCCAGCTCTATCAATTTCTCGTCTAGACCCTTCTGATCACTGGCATCAAAACCCTGAAGAGTATCATTAATCAAGGTATTCACATTTTCTACCGCCTTCAAAACTCCTTTCCCGTTGTAGCGAGATTTATCTCCATCCCGAAGTTCACAAGCCTCATACGCTCCCGTGCTTGCCCCGCTGGGGACAATAGCCGAAGCCTTAAAATTTTCCGTGGTCATCTCCACCTCCACAGTAGGATTTCCACGTGAATCAAGTACCTCCCGAGCATGAACGGATTTGATAACCGACATACAAGTTTACCTAAAGACTAATTATTCCCAGATTACCACCTAAAACCTAAAACCTAAAACCTAAACTGAGTTGCTCAAAAGCTCAATTTCTGCTATACTAACATGATATTAAAAACAAAAACATGAGTAAAAAACTTATCACTTTTATTCTCAGCCTTACTCTTATTAGTGTTTCAGTTGCCAGCACTTTTGCCGCTGGGGAAAAAAGCTTGTTCATCACCGACACCAAAGCCGGGGAAGTAGCCAAAGTTTTTGTAAACGGACCCAGTAACACCGATCTTACGATAATTTTTGTCGGACCCCAAGGCCACAGAACAGCCATGAACGTTAAAACGGACAATGAAGGAAGGGTAAGTGAAGAAATTAACGCTCCGGAAAAAGCGGGGGAATATGAAGCATACATTTCAGGAATGAAAAGAGATTCCGGTATAAATTTTAGAGTAGCCCCTTCCAGAGAGGTATCTCTGGATGAAAGTACTCTAAAACTTTCCAGTAAAAGAGCCTTCGCCGATGGTGAAGATGTTATTGAAGTGGAAGTGATCGCTCGTGACGAAGACAGGCAGAATATTGAAGGGCTCAGTGTTCAGCTTCTTTCAGAGGACAGGGTTATCATCTCTCCCCGAAAAAGTACTACCAACGAACACGGATATGCCGTATTTCAAGTAAAATCAGAGAAAGAAGGGTCCAAAACAGTTTACGCCTACGATGGTGACGGTACCAGTATCGGAAACGCTACCATCCAATTTATCGGCATGGAAACCGAATACGAACAGGAAGCTTATTATAATCCCTCCACTCTCGAAGCCCTGAGCTTGCCGAAGGGTTCCGCTCTTACCGCTCCTTATCCCTACGCTCCTTACGCTCTTTACAATCCTTACCCTCCCTCAAATTACGCTCCTGCGCCCAACCAAGATCTCCAGATTTTAAGTCAAAAATTAAAAAATTTGGAAGATATTTTAAGTGCGGTAAATGTAAAAGGATACAACGGTGGGGATTATCTTGGAGCTTCACTTCTTGATGTTCATAAAGTTTATGCCGAAGGTATAGACATCGATCATTTCGAAATTATTGATATTGATGAAGATATTGAAATTAGCGAACCAACATCTTTCACTGTTCGTGCCCTGGATATTAATGATGAGATTGTGGAAGATTACGAAGGAGAAGTTACCTTCTCTTCAGACAACAACAATACTCTTCTTCCTACCGATTATGCTTTTGAACCTGCCGATCTGGGTGAGCATGAATTTACTCTCGCTCTTACCATCATGGATGAAGGAACACAGACCCTTACCGTAGCCGATATCGGAGATCAGGATATTAAAGGTGAAATAGATATTACGGTAGGTGATGCTGTAGAAGAGGACGAAGAACCGGTGGCAACCATAACTCTCAACGCTCCCTTAGCCGGCACCTACTCCTCTACTTCTCAGACCGTTTCGGGGACTACAAGGAAAAACTCTACCGTAACCGTCTTTGACGGTAAAAGTGTGGTCGGGTCTGTAAATACAGGAGATGACGGAAAATTTAATTATCAAGTTACCGGTCTTTCTGAAGGAAAACATCAAATCCATATTCTTAGTGAACATATTCCTACCGGTGAAATTACCGATTCCGAAAAAGTAGAAGTTATTATCGACCTTTCTCCTCCGGTAGTTAATAAAATTACTTTGGATCCAAGTGAGCCTGTGGAAGAAGGGGATTTGTTTTCCATTATCATTAGCACCGAAGCGGAAAGTGAAGTATCTATCATTCTCAACAACTTATCTTACGATCTTACCGAACAATCACGCGGCACCTATGCCGGTCAAATTCTCGCTCCACAAAATAAAGGGAATTATTCAATTACCATTATCGCAGAAGATAAATTTGGTAACGAAGGGACATATCCCGGAGAGGTAACTCTCATTGTTAAACCAAAAAAGAAGCCCGTTACCAACGTGCTTGCGATGAGTGACAAAGAAGCAATATCCATTAACTGGAATATCTTCCAGGATGCGTCTCGCTACAAGATCTCTTTTGGAAAAGAATCAGGAAAGTATACTCAGCAAATCGTAACCATAGATTCAACTCCCAGCTGGATTATCCGAAATCTGGAAGGCGGAAAAGATTATTATCTTCAAATAGAAGCCCTAAATTCAACCGGGCAAACTATCTCTCTTCCTTCGCAGGAAACAAGAGCCAGAGCCCTGATAAAGATGGAGGCAATCTCAACCGCTACTATTATGACTCAACCGCCATCATCTGATCAGGTCACCAAGACGGGACCGGAGATGTATCTGGTACTATTGGCTTCATTTCTTTTCCTCGACATGTATGCGAGGGTACGAAGAAAGCTAAAACGAAGTTCCTTCTAACAAGCTGTAAGCAGTAAGCAATAAGCAGTAAGCTCTAGAAAATCAGAAGTACAAGAATGCATTTGTGTTAATTCGTGCAATTTGTTAAATTCGCGTTCCATTGTAGCCCTGTCCCATGTTACTATCCCCACCGTAATTCAGCCCGAATAATGGATTTAAGTTTTATCGTTGTCGGTCTTCTCTTTTTCCTCCGCCTTCTCTCCTGGCTGATTATCATTCGTATTCTCATGTCCTGGTTTATTCCGCAATCACGGAATTCTATCGTACTCTTCATTTATGAAACCAGTGATGCGGTTCTCCGTCCCATTCGTCGTATTCTCAAACCAAAAGGCCGTATCGACTGGACCCCGCTCATCGCCATCATCCTCATCGACGTTATTCAGTACGCAATAGTCCGCTTGTTCAGCTAGAAGTAAGGTGCTTCATGTTTTATGTTTCATGTTTCATGTTTTTATGCGAGAATCAGCGAGCATAAATGAACAAATGTCCATACTCAGAGAATTAAACGATCAGCAGAAAGAAGCCGTTACTACTACGGAAGGACCGGTACTTATCATTGCCGGAGCCGGATCCGGCAAGACCAGAGCACTTACTCACAGAATTGCTTACTTAATCAAAGAAGTGGGAGTTTTGCCGTGGCAGATCCTCGGAGTGACTTTTACCAACAAGGCGGCCGAAGAGATGAAAAATCGTATTCGCAAGTTACTCGGTTTAGCTCCAACCGGATCATGGAATAGAGAATCGATGGATCAACCTACTATGGGTACTTTCCATTCCGTTTGTGCCCAGATTCTTCGCCAAGAAATTCATCACTTGGGATACGAAAATCAGTTCGTGATTTTCGATGACGGCGATCAGCTTTCTTTGATCAAAAAAATCATGAAAGAACTGGAAATCGATATCAAAA
The DNA here is from genome assembly GCA_030635805.1 of bacterium. GTDB lineage: Bacteria > Patescibacteriota > Gracilibacteria > JAUYGZ01 > DAOVYC01 > DAOVYC01. The sequence goes on from DAOVYC010000008.1 coordinate 3,771, forward strand.
ATTTCAATCCCAAGGCGGTTCTTGGTGCTATCAGCTCTGCCAAAAATAGGCTCACCAGTCCGGATGAATACAGCACTCATGCCGATGATTTTTTTCATGAACATGTTGCTCGCATTTATCAACGCTATCAGAAAGCTTTGCGCAAAGCCAATGCTCTCGATTTTGATGACCTCCTCATGGTTACTGTTGAACTGTTTCAAGCTCGCGAAGACATTCTCATTAAATATCAGGAACGCTGGCAGTATATCCACGTCGACGAATATCAGGACACTAATCACGCTCAGTATTTACTTATCAAACTTCTCGCCTCCGCTCAGCGAAACATTTGTGTTGTCGGAGATCCCGATCAGTCTATCTATTCCTGGCGCGGGGCGGACATCACCAACATTTTGAATTTTGCCAAAGATTATCCCGAAGCAAAAAAAATTCTTTTGGAAGAAAATTATCGAAGTACTCAAAACATTCTCAATTGCGCCAACAAAATTATTACCAAAAATAAGGGAAGGGTGGAAAAAAAGCTTTGGACCGCCAACAATACTGGTGACAAAATTACCATTGCCCAGCTTGAAACCGAAAAAGATGAGGCTGAATTTATTCTCAACGAAATCAAAAATTCCAAGCGAAAGTTCCGAGACTTCGTCGTTCTTTATCGTACCAACGCGCAATCCCGTATTATCGAAGAAGCCCTGATTCGCTTTGGTATTCCTTACAAAATTATCGGTGGTGTAAAATTTTACAAAAGAAAAGAAATAAAAGATGTTATCGCCTATCTCCGTTTAATCCATAATCCGGCGGACGATACTTCTTTACTCCGTATTATCAACACTCCTACCCGAAAACTGGGAGCCAGAACTCTGGAAATTATTCAACAACATGCTTATCGGAACTCGCTTCCGCTTTACAAAATGATTGAGAGAGTAGATGAGATTCCGGAACTGAACGACGCTAAAAAGCAGACCCTCAAAAAATTCCATAAACTTATTGAAAATCTGCGAGAAACCAATCGAGAATTCAATGCTTCACACGTCCTTAAGGACGTGGTTACCGGATCCGGTTACGGTGAATTTTTGCTGGATGGCACCGAAGAAGGGGAGATGCGTATGGATAATGTTCGTGAACTTATTTCCGTTTCACAAAAATACGATGGTCTGGAACAAGGAGTCGGTCTTGCCACCTTCCTGGAGGAAGTCGCTCTGGTGAGCGACACCGACGAACTGAATTTCCAAGATAACTACATCACCCTTATGACTCTTCACAGCGCCAAGGGTCTCGAATATCCTCTGGTTTTTATCATCGGCATGGAGGAGGGGATTTTCCCCCACTCCCGTTCCATTCTCGACCCCCAGCAACTTGAAGAAGAGCGTCGCCTGGCCTATGTGGGGATGACTCGCGCCATGGAAAAACTTCATCTCACTCTTGCCAAAAATCGTCTTCTCTACGGAGAATATCAGAGTAACACTCCCTCTCAATTCATTGCCGATCTTCCCCGGGATTTAATCGACACGGATATCTTTAATGAAGAAGGAGAGAAGGGGCTCATCGACAATCTCAAACACGTTCTCGACAAACAAGAGCATGCCGCTCCCAAAGTCCTGAGTTTGCCGAAGGGAAACGAGCGTACTCGCGGTAAGTTCAAAGACGGCGACAAGGTTCGTCATCAGACTTTTGGCGAGGGACGTATTGTCCAGCTCCAAGGTGATATTGCCACCATCGCTTTCCAGGACAAAAAAATCGGCATCAAAAAACTAGCCATGAATATCGCGCCCATTCAGAAAATCTAGTTGTCTGAACCTTGATTCTCTTGATTAAAGGATTGAAGAACAGATAAACAGGGGGGTACAAATCTCCCTCCGCCCCGCTCGCCTTCCAAGAAAACCAACTCACCCTGTCTCGCTTCGCTCGCCTTCCCTCTCTTCCCAAGAGAGGGGATTTAGATAATCAGAAGAACTAGAAACATTCGTTTTTATTCGTGCAATTCGTCCGAAGGTTCTGAGCCAATCGAAGAATAAATCCGTGTCCTATTGTAGCCCCCGTTCCCTGTTTTATGCTACATGCTACAAGTTACAAGTTAAATAGTCAGCAAGCTCATCAATCTTAATGCGCTCTTGTTTCATCGTGTCTCTATCCCGCACCGTCACAGATTTATCTTCCAGACTATCAAAGTCAAAAGTCACGCAGTAAGGCGTGCCGATTTCATCCTGCCGGCGATATCTCTTTCCTATCGATCCCGTTGTGTCAAAATCGGTCGTGAACCTGCCGTTTATTTCTTCCCAAACCTTTGTCGCTTCATCCGCCAGCTTATTTTGCAAAGGTAAAACCGCTACCTTGAAAGGGGCAATATCTTTATGAAATTTCATAACCACGCGGACATCTTCTTTTCCATCCGAAGTTGGCGCCTTGTCTTCCCGGTAAGCATCGATCAAAACAGCGAGCGCCAAACGATTTACACCCAAGGACGGTTCAACCACATAAGGAATATATTTTTCATTTGTTTCCGGATCAAAATACTTCATATCTTCTCCGCTAAATTTTTCATGTTGCTTCAAATCATAATCGGTTCGGCTGGCAATTCCCCAAAGTTCACCCCAGCTACCACCCTTTTCTCCAAACGGAAAGTGATATTCAATATCCGCACAAGCATTCGCATAGTGTGCCAGCTCGTCTTCCGCGTGGTCGCGGAAACGGATATTTTTCGTCTCAAGCCCAATACTGCCGATCAAAAAATCCCAGGCAAAATCTTTCCAATGCTTATACCAATCAAGCTCAGTTCCCGGTTTACAGAAAAATTCCAGCTCCATCTGTTCAAACTCTCTGGTTCGAAAAACAAAATTGCCGGGAGTTATCTCATTTCGAAAAGCTTTACCTATTTGAGCAATACCAAAAGGCATCTTCTTTCTACTGGTTCCCTGAATATTCTTAAAATTAACAAAAATTCCCTGAGCCGTTTCCGGCCGTAAATAAACTAAAGTCCCACCACCCTTGGTAACCCCCTGGTGCGTTTCAAACATCAGATTAAAAGTGCGAATATCCGTCCAATCCATCTCTCCGCAACTTGGACATTTAATTTTCTGCCTGTTCATAATTTCCAGCAATTTCTCATGATTAGCCGGATCCACGACATCGCCGGTGGCCTCTTCTATCAATTTATCCGGCCTGAATCTCTCATGACATTTTTTACAATCAATCAACGGATCACTGAATCCGCCTACATGACCGCTAGCTTCCCATACTTTGGTATTCATCAAAATCGCCGCGTCCATACCCACCACGTCAATCCTCTTCTGCACAAAATCCCGCCACCAAACTTTTTTAATATTATTTAAAAGTTCCACCCCCAACGGACCGTAATCCCAGGTATTTGCCAAACCCCCATAAATCTCCGATCCCGGGAAAATAAATCCACGTTGTTTACATAAAGCGGTGATGGTTTCTATATTTATCATACCTGATTTATTTAATAACAAGTTTCATGCTGAATTCTACTGCAAAATCTCAAAACTCAAAACTCAAAAATCCAAACAAAAAATCGAATATTTTATTTTTTATATTTAATATTTTATTTTTTTAAAAAACTCTTGAATATTTTCAAAAATCTCCTCCGTCTCAATCTCTTCAAACTCCTCTCTTTTCCCCACTCCTCCAAGCACCGAAACACTCCTTACTCCCGCATTTTTTCCGGCATTAATGTCATGTACGGAATCACCAATAAACAAAGCTTCAGAACCCTTAACTCCCAATTTCTCCAGAGCATAAAGCACCGGATCGGGATAAGGTTTTCCGCGCTCCGTCGTATCCCCGCCAACAATTGTCCGAAAATAATCAAAAATTCCGGATTCTTTTAGGCTTACTTTTGCTCCTTCCTCGTATTTCCCCGTCACAATTCCCAGTAAATAATTTTCAGAAAGGTTTTTAAGTCCCTCTATCACCCCGGGGAATAATCTCGTCTCTTTCACGGCGACATTATTATAGTACTCCGTATAGTCAGCGGCAATCGCGGGAATTTTATCCGCCGGGACAAAAGAAGCAAGAGTGGGATTTATCGGCTGACCGATGCCCATGCGAATCGCTTCAAAATCCGGCTCAAAACCATGCTTTTTCACCATCTTTGCAATGGCATCCACAATCACACTCACGCTGTCTACCAGCGTGCCATCGAGATCAAACAAAATTGCTTTTAAGTTTTCCGTCATACTCTATAAATTTTTCAAGAATTCGATTCTAGATTCCACAAGACTCTGAGTTCCAATATCCGGCCGATGAAAGATATTTCCTTTTATCGACTGAACCGCTTTTTCCGCTATCGCCTCCGCCTCGGTGATTGTGTTCGCCACACCCACCACTCCTATCGATCTGGATCCGCTGGTGTAAACTTTTCCATCCTTCTCATTTACCGAAGAGTAATACATGATGGCGTCTTCAGGAAAGTCGGAAAAATCCAGTTCCGCATTTTTCTGTGGATTATCCGGGTATCCTTTTGGAACCACGTATTTACATACCGTGGCCTGATTCTCAAATTCAACTTTTATCGAAATCAAGTTTTGATCCAAGATTGCCCTACAAATATCCACAAAATCTGTCTTCAGGATTGGTAGAATATTAAGAGCTTCAGGATCACCAAAACGGGCATTGTATTCTATCAATTTCACTCCGTTTTTTGTCACCATAAATCCTCCATAAAGAATCCCCGTAAAATACTCTCCTGTTTCTTTATGCAACGCTTCCAGCATCTTAGCTGAAATCTCCTGTGCCTGAACCATGTCTTGCTGAGTCAGAAAGGGAAGAAGGTGATTGGCATCGGAATACGACCCCATTCCACCCGTATTTGGTCCCTTATCTTTTTCAAAAGCTCTTTTATGATCCTGCACCGGTGGCATGTCCGCTAGCGTTTTTCCATCCGTAAAGCTCATTAACGAAAACTCCACTCCCACCAATTTTTCTTCCACCACACATTTTCCACAAGCTTCCAAGCATTCTTTCGCATATTCAAGAGCTTCTTCAAAGTCCATCAAATGTTCACCAGCGATTTTTACCCCTTTTCCATACATCAAACCATCCGCCTTCACCACATAATTTCCTTCACCCAGTTCGTTCAAAAATTCAGCAATACCATCCATATTTTCAAAATTCTTAAATTTCGGTGCTCCGGGAATGTCGTATTTTACCAACAAATCTCTCGCGAAAGATTTGGAAGATTCTACCCTTGCCACCGTTTTTTTCGGTCCCACCGCCGGTATTCCCATTCCTTCCAAAAAGTCACAAACCCCATCCGCGATCGGGTTATCCGGTCCCACGAAAGCAAAATCAGGCTTTTCTTTTTCTGCAAGTGTTTTCAGGTTATCCGTGTTCGAAAGATCATCGGTTAACTCATAAACATCCGCCATTTTCATTAATCCGGGATTATTTTTATTCGCAAAAACAACCAGCTCCGGGTTGTGCGCGGAACGCTTAATTGCTTCCCCGATAGCATGTTCTCGTCCTCCGTTTCCAACAAGTAGTACTTTCATAATTATAAGATTAAGAATTACAAAATTACAAGATTAAAAGATTTAAAATTAAAAGATTGAAATCAAAATCGCAAAACTAGTATATCTTGTAATCTTGAATTTTGTAATCTTGTAATGTATACTAAAGTTTATACTTGCAAAAATGTCAAATCTACGTTATAATAATACAATATCTTTTAACACTTTCCTTTGTCGAAAACAAAAATAAAAACCCTGGGTTTGATTTTAATTCTCCTGTTTATTGGTTTTCAAATAACCAGTAATCTTTTTTTCTATACCAGTGAAGTAAAAGCGGAGGAGCTAGTTATAAATACCAAACTTATAGAACGAAGAGAGCAAATTGCCCAAAGGCAAAGTTTTCAAAGAAATGCCGCCCAAGAAGAGCCGGCGGAATCAAGCCCAACCGCGACTATTCTTCCCATCACCGGCCCCATCCAAACTCCGTTCGTTCTCGTCATCTCAATTATTTTTGGAGCCACTCTCCTCGTAACCTGGGATCATGTGAGAGAGCGAATTAGAAATAAGAAAGTGTAATTTATCAACTTGTCGATTTCCTAATGTAGCCTGCAGGCGTGCATGTGGGTTACATTATCTAACTGAGAGCTATCCCAAATGTCCTATTTTTGTTACCTCCAGCCCCACCCCGATATCCATAAATTCACTTGGGTATTTTTTTCGCACATATTTCAGATATCCGGTTAATTTCTGCGCGTGAGAGGATACATTGTCCGCCACCACAACGGCGTTTTTTCCAAATCTCTTTTCCAATAACTGAAAATGTTCCAAATAGTCACATTTTCTCGCATCCAGAAAAGCAAAATCCACCCCACGTTTTAGGTGGGGGATTCCCTTATGCGCGCTGGCGCAGATCATTTCCACCGTCGTTCCCAGGCGAGCCTTTTTCATAAATTCTACCGCTTTCTCCCATTTCGGTCGAAAAAACTCGTAGCCGATCACTCCTCCCTTATTTTTCTTAATCGCCGAGGCGATCC
>DAOVYC010000022.1 GCA_030635805.1 bacterium
ATAGGCAGCCCGAATCCTTCATAAAAGGAAGGGTAAGCAAAAATTTTAGCAGTATTGTATAAATAGGGTAAATCACTATCATCTACATATCCAATAAATTTCACATACCCCCCTAATTTTAACTTTTTAACTCTTTTGTAAATATTACTATTGAGCCACCCTCCTCCTCCTGCAATTACTAAATCAAATTGTTCTTTATATTTTGTATCTAAGTCGCCATAGGCCTCAATAAGACCTATTATATTCTTTCTTGGCTCAATGGAGCCTACATTGAAAATAAAAGGTTTCTTGAGTTTATATTTCCTTTTTACGGCACTAATCCCCTTTTCGTCATTGAGAACTTTGAACCTTTCATCGCAACCAAGATATGTGACAACAATTTTTTCTTCTGGACAATTGCAATATTCAATTAAATCTTTTTTGTTGTGATTTGAAATTACAATAATGTTATTAGCTCTTTTTACGGCTTGTTTCACTCCATTATCACAATGTTTAATGTTTTCCGGGGTGTGGAATTGAGGATGAGTTTTAAAGCTTACGTCGTAAATTGTTGAAATAACTTTACCGGAGAATTGTTCAGGAAAGCAAAATGTTGTTGAATGAAATATATCCAACCCATCAAGAAACTTATACTTTGGAATCCAGGACCGCTTCCACATCATCTCTATCCACTCTTCAGACAAATTTTCAAACTTCATTCTAAAATTACTACCTCTGGGAAAATCAAATTCTTTAAAATCCAAGTTATAAATATGTGTAAAAAACGGGAACAAAGTATATTGATTCTCTTTGTCTAACTTAGCTAATTGTTTAACCAAATTAAAAGAATACTGCCCAACACCAACTCTATCTCCAACTGCTAAACTAATATCAACGCCTATTTTCATGCTTTAATAATGATGAGATACTATCCTTGAGCCAATTCCACATCATTTTTTGATCTTGTTTAGGAATTTTACCGTTATATTTTGAGAAAAACTTCTTGGATATCATGATGATTTTTAAGCGAAACATAAGTTCCGACCATCTGGTACCTCTTGCATGCTTATGAAGCCTTGCGTGCGCATACGCATAAATCCACTCTGAGCTAACTTGTTCATAGTGTGAATCAATGATATTGATTGCTTCTAGGTTTGGTTTTTCGGGATCACTAAAAGTTTTTGTATCTGCATAAACTCTGGTATTAGCAAGATGATCTTTGAGGAAATGGAACTCATATTTTTTGGAAATTCTTATCCAGTAATCATAATCCATACCATAGTTCCAATTTTCATTTAATAAGCCTACATCGTTTGTAATTTCCTTTTTCCAGAAAGTGGTAGGTTGGCATACTGGACAAGACTTATAAAATCTTTCAAAATTTGTTTTTTCCGACGGATAACGCTCAATAAATTTATCATCTACATCGATGTGATGGCCGTTCCCATGAACAAATTTTGCCTCAGGATTATTTTTGAAAAATTTAACTACTTTAGCAACTGTACCCTGTTCATATGTATCATCGGAATTGAGCCAGGCTACAATTTCTCCTTTTGCTATTCTCAGACCCTTGTTAATTGCGTTGGCCTGTCCTTTATCCTTCCGGGAAATCCATCTTAATCGACTCCCGTAACTTTTTAATATATCTACTGTTTCATCGTTAGAACCACCATCTATAACTACATATTCAATATTTGGATAATTTTGATTTAGAACGCTATCGATAGTTCTTCTAATGTACTTTCCTTGATTATAAGAAGGGGTAACTATTGATATTAAAGGCATTTCATTCTCAATACTGGCTTTTTTGTTTAGATAAAGTTTCTCCAGATAATTCAAAGTAATACGCGTACATTCTTTGTAGGAGAATTTTTTTGCTTGTTCTTTCCCTTTTTTGACTAGATTCTCCTTCAGGGAATTATTTTGGAGTAATTCTATGGTTTTTTCAGCAATATCCTTAGGATCTTTAGGATCAAAAAATAAACAAGCATTACCGGCAACCTCTGATATACTTGTATGTTTTGAGCATATTACAGGACAATCCGATCTCATTGCTTCAACAACTGGAATACCAAAACCTTCGAATAGAGAAGGGAAAACCAGCGCTTCCGCTCCTTTGTAAATGTAGGGCATTTCTTCTTTGTCGATATAACCAAGAAATTTTATCTTATGTGAAAGTTTTGTACTTTTGATTTGTTTTATAAGGTCTTCGTGTGCATTACTCTCAAATCCGGTCAAAAGGAGGGTAATGTCTGGTTCTTGGTCATGAATATGGAGAAAGGCTTCAACTAGATTTTTATGATTCTTGTGAGGCCAGGTATTGGCTGGGAAAAAAATATATTTTGAATCAAGATTATATTTTTTCTTAATATTGTTTAATTTATTCTCATGGAATTTATCTACTGTAAACCATGGAGCAGAATCTAGATATGTTACAACTACCTTTTTGGAAGGAATATTTAAATATTTGCAAATATCGCTTTTGGAACTTTCTGAAATTGTGAAAATCACGTCAGCAGCTAGTGCTGATAATTGATAATGTTCTCTCCGCCACTCTAAAATTTCTTTGGTAAAAAACTCGGGATAATATTCGTGTTGCATATCCGGAATTGTAAATGCGGAAGGAATATTTAAGTCCAATGGGTCAAGAATCAATAAAGAGCTCCACCAAACATCTATGTTGTTTTGTTTGATTTTCTGTTTGAGTTCTAAACTCAGTTTATTCCGTTCGTAGTTTTCTATGTAAACAATTTCATAGCCTTTTTTGGGAAGTGTTTCCTCAATTTCTCTATGAGCAAAAATTACATATGTATTATCGATATTAACCTTTGGAAAATAATGTAAAACAGATCGCATATAATTTTCCATGCCACCAATTTTACCCCGTATTAGATCTGTGAAATTAATTCCTACTTTCATTCGGTGTTTTTATTAATAATCAACGCATAATCTCTATATTGATCGATATAATCCAAGTCCTTGGAAGTCGATTCAAGCTCCTCATCAACTGGAGAACTTAAAATAACAGTGTTATGTCTAAAGCCACAACTCTTCACTATAAATAATAGGGGTTCGAAATCTACTGGTTGAACATGGGTAATATCAAGATAAAAATTCTGCATGGCTTTTATACATCTCGGATTAATGGTTTCAAACAATGCAACGCCTTCTGGCCTGACTTTTTGGGACAATAAATAAATAAAATATTGGATCTCTTTAAATGAGAGATGCTCAACAACCTGAGAACAAAAAATTCCATCTAACACATCGTTTTCCAGATCTTCCAAAAATTCAAAAACATCAGCTTTGATTACATTGAGACCTTTTTCCTTACATCGCTTAACCATTCCTGAATCTATATCGATGCCTGTAGAATAAATGTTTTCTTTATGCAGGAGCTCTAAAAACTCACCCCTGCCGCAACCGATATCCAAAACATTATTACAATTTTTGAAAAATTCTACAAAAACACTCTGTCTTTTTTTAATGAGATCTTCACTCCCACGATATTTGTTCTCGAATTCAACATAATCAATCTTAGGAATCTCGTTTAATCTAGTTTTTAATTTCATTTTCTTAGGTGAATATTCTATGAACTCGGCTAATTCACTATGTTTTTTGTTTATTCCTTCGATACCTACTCCAATTCTTACATCTAAATCATTAATATTTTTATTGCATACGTTTTTCACTTCTCCGATATCTTTGCCTTGTTGATTGATATTATTTTTCACTTCTCCGATATCTTTGCCTTGTTGATTGATTTCAAATCTATCATTATTAGTCTCCTCACTAATAATTCTCTGTAGATCTTGAACATTTTGTAGCGTTGCACTGTTACCTGCAAATTCATCAAAACTATCTCTTATAAAAAAATATATAAGTTGGGCAATTTTACGCTTTACGAAACGGAATCCCTTTGAAAAAAAATTCATTTAAATGACTTAATTAAATATTTTTAACTTTAATCTCCTTCTTTAATTGTTCGGAATCATGGATTAAATTAGATGCTAATGATTGATGAGATCTATTACTACTTAATCTTTTAAGTTCTGCTTCGACCATCATTTGTACAAGTTCTTTAAACGTTACCTTTGGTTTCCACCCAAGTCTTTCGGTCGCCTTGTTTGGTATACCTTGTAATATATTCAATTCGGCGGGTCGTATATAACGTTTATCGATACCGACGTACTTCTCCCAATCGCTTATTCCAACAGCACCGAAGGCCGCGGAACAGAAATCTCGAACAGAGTGATTTTCGCCGGTAGCAACTACATATTCCTCCGGCTTGTCTTGTTGAAGCATGAGCCACATAGCTTCTACATAATCACCAGCGAAGCCCCAGTCTCTTCTGGCATCTAAATTACCAAGAAGAAGTTTATCTTGGAGCCCAAGTTTAATGCGGGCAACAGCATCGGTGATTTTTCTGGTGACAAATTCGATCCCGCGAATGGGAGATTCGTGGTTAAAAAGAATCCCACAACAATTAAACATGTCGTAACTTTCACGATAGTTGATGGTCATCCAGTGAGCATAGAGTTTAGCGATAGCATAAGGACTACGAGGGTGAAGCGCGGTTTGTTCGTCTTGTTTGCCATTCGTATGACTATTGCCATACATTTCACTGGTAGAGGCTTGATAAAATTTGGCATGAGGAGCAAAACTACGCACAGCATTCAGGAGGCGTACAACACCCAAGCCATCAATCTCACTTGTTAGTATCGGCTGGGTCCAGGAAGTTGCCACAAAACTTTGAGCGGCAAGATTATAGACTTCGTCTGGTTTTGCTTTCTTTACAGCGGTAGCGAGTGATTCTTGATCGAGCAGATCACCATCAAGAATTTCGATTTTATCAACGATATCGAAATATTTTAGACGCCAGAGATTCGGAGTACTTAGGCGTCTGGCGAGACCAAATACTTTGTACCCTTTTCCAAGGAGTAGTTTGCATAGATATGCGCCGTCTTGACCGGTTACTCCGGTAATAAGTGCTGATTTGGACATAATTTTTATTAGAGGTCAAAGATTGAAACGCCACCAATCTAGCATATCTACCAGGGTTTGCTCAAATGAAATTTGAGGTTTCCACCCGCTTCTTTTGGTAAATTTTTCATGAGAGCCAATAAGTTTTGGAGTATCTGATGGACGTAGTCGTTTTGGATCAGTTTTTATCTGTATATTTTGTTTTGAGAGTTCTAAGAGTTTATTGAGGATACTGCTTATTTTTTGTCCATTTCCACTGCAAATATTATATTTTTTCCCATTTATGCCTTTTTCTAGAGCTAGAATATATGCTTTCACTATATCCCTTACATCACTAAAATCACGAATAGCCTCCAAATTGCCTGTATATATGATAGGCTCTTCATATCCTTTTTCAATTTCAACAATTTGTTTCACAAAATTAGGAACAACAAATGTTGGCGTTTGCCCAGGTCCTGTGTGGTTAAAACTTCTTGTAATTACAATATTAAGATAATTCTGATAATTTTCTGTAAGTTTCTCCTGATTTAAGCGTGATTTACCATAGGGATTTATTGGTTTTAGCGGGTGATTTTCCGTTATCGGAAAAAACTCTGGCACACCATAGACTTCTGCAGATGTTATAATTAAAACCTTCGGGGGTTGCTTGAGCTTAAGGCAGTTATCAAGAAGATTTCTTGTACCTTCAACATTTATTTGATGACACAAGTCCGATTCGTCAAAACTTTTTTTTACTGCACTAAAACCGGCTAGATGGATAATATAATCGGGATTAACCTGTTTAACGGTATTTTGAACGAAGACAGGATCGAGAATATCACCACAAAAAATATTTTTGGTTTCATTTTTCTTGGTTCGTTCAAGACCAAAAACCTCATGTCCGACTGATTCTAATGTTCTTTGAAGATATGGTCCGACAAAACCACCGATACCGGTAATAAGTGTTTTCATGGCGTTTTATATTTAAAATCCAACTCCACAAGTCCGTCGTGACTACCCCCCTTTTGAACGTAAAAATCCCATTTTTTGTCCTGCCAGTCGTAAGCGGTTCCGTCTTGGTGATGAAAAGCGAGCGTAACGAGAAACTTTCCCTGAATAAGAGGAAGCTGATTATTAGTGAGCTCGATAACTCCCTTATCTTTTAGTTTGAGGGAGATTTTTTGGAGATTGGTATTGGTGCCGTAAATATGCAGACCATCCTCGCGATAGATGGCGAGACCAAGTACCGGTTCTTCAACAATCTTGACGTTTTTTTGATAATGAACTTTTATAGTAAATTTATCACCAGCCAGATATGTCTTATTTTTATTCCCAAATTTGTCGATAAATTCAACTTTGGTAATTTCGATCGGTTTGATTTTTGAGCTTTTGTCTTTTTGGTCTTTTTTAGTTTCTTCTTCATCTTTTTTATCTTCGTAAAGATAGTGATCGACAACTTCGTTGGGGTCGCCAATCATTTTGATTTTATTGTCTTTGAAATACATAACGCGATTGCAAAATTGACGCATGGAACCAAGATCGTGGCTAACAAAAACGATGGTCTTGCCATCTTTTTTGAACTTGCGAAAAATGTCGAAACATTTTTGCTGAAAAGAAGCGTCACCAACAGCTAGTACTTCGTCTAAGAGAAGAATGTCGGCATCAGCCTGGATAGCGACAGAGAAAGCCAGGCGTACCTGCATGCCCGAAGAGTAGTTTTTTAGTTTGGTGTCTACAAATTTTTCCAGTTCGGCAAATTCGATGATTTTTTGAAAACGTTGATCAATTTGTTTTTTGGAAAGTCCAAGAATAGTGCCGTTTAGATAGACATTTTCACGGGCAGAGAGCTCGGGATTAAAGCCGACCCCAAGTTCCAGAAAGGGTGAAATCAAACCTTTTTTGGTTATTTTACCGCTTGTTGGCTGATAAATACCGGTAATAATTTTTAGAAGAGTTGATTTCCCACTACCATTACGACCGATGATGCCAAAAAATTCCCCTCTTTTTACTTCAAAATTAATATTTCTAAGAGCATAAAATTCTTTTTTGGTGTTTTTTTTCCAAAAATGAAAAAGATGTTCACGCACGGTCTGCCTCTTTTCATGCGGAATGATAAATCTCTTGGAAATGTTTTTGGCGCTAATGGCAATGTTTTGTTTCATAATTTTTTTATAGTTCCTCAGCGGCGTAAGGCGATAATTTTAGAAAAACAAGAAGACCAATAATTAGGAGAGTTATGACCCAGAGGAGAAGATAAGTTAAGCCCTGAATATTTGGAAGAGTGTGTTCTATAATGGAAATTCGAGAATATTGAATAATCCCAGTTACAGGGTTTAAAAATAAATAAAATTGATATTGTTCAGGCACCATTTTTAGGGGGTAGATAATGGGGGTAAGCCAAAAACCTACCTGAAGCAAAACTTCCCAAATTTGATTAACGTCTTTTAATTTAATATAGAGGGCACTTAGGAAGAGAGATGTGCCAAGAATTAGAAGGTAGAGAAGAATAATGATGGGAATAAAAATTAGGGCAGACCAGGAAAGAGATAATCCGGAAAAAAGGATAAAAATATAGAAAACGATTAGATTGAAAAAGAGAGATAAAAAAGCGGTGATAGTGGAAGCGATGACGATCAGAATTCGGGGGAAATAGATTTTTTTGATGATACTAACTTTGGAGGCCAGGGCATAAACACCGGCCGAAGTTCCTTCGGCAAAAAAATTCCAGAGCATGATGCCCAAAAGAAGGTAGAGTTGAAAATTGGGTATATCCCAGCGCATGAAGACGGTAAAAACAAACCAGAGAACCAGAAATAAAAGGAGAGGTTTAAGCAAGCTCCAGAAATAACCAAGAATTGATCCGTGATAACGAAGTTTGAAGTCTGTTTTGGCTATCAACCAGACGAGTTCACGGTAATTTTGCTTCATTGAAGTTGCTTAAAGAAATTAATAGTTTGTTTAGCACACTTGTCCCAAGAGAATTTTTGCGCCTGTTCGAGGCCTTTTTTAC
>DAOVYC010000076.1 GCA_030635805.1 bacterium
CAGTTTTTTTGTTACTTTTTTTGCTGCCAAAAAAAGTAAGATAATGCAGTTGGTCCTCAAAAACTGATCCCCAAAAAAGAACAAGAATACAGCCTAGATTCCCGGCACCGGGAATTCTTTGCAAAACTCAGTAATTTCTTTCCGTAAGTTTTCCAGATAAGCTTCATCATCACTGTGATCAACCCCATCAGAAACCCACTGAGCTATTCTTTTCATCTCCTCCTCCATCATCCCCCGCGTCGTTATCGCCGGTGTCCCCAATCGAATTCCGGAAGGATTCATCGGTGGATTCGGATCAAAAGGAATTGTACTCATGGAAACTGAGATGCCCGCTTTGTCGAGAGCATCTGTAACCTCTTTTCCTGTCTTGTTTTTAGACCGCAGATCCACCACCATCAAATGATTGTCCGTTCCATCGGAAACGATCTTGAATTCTTTTTTCATAAGCTCCTCCGCCATCACCTTCGCGTTTTTAATAACTTGAGCTGTATGCTCTTGAAAATCAGCTGTCAAAGCTTCACCAAAAGCCACTGCTTTACCATAGGTGGTATTATCGTGCGGCCCTCCTTGTAGGCCGGGAAATACCGCTTTATCTATCGCCTTGGCATATTCTTTTTTACACATAATTATTGCTCCTCTCGGACCTCGTAAAGTTTTATGAGTTGTGGTACTAACCACATCAAAAAACGGTGTAGGATTAGCTATCTGCTTTCCTGCTATCAATCCGGCGACGTGAGCTATGTCTGCAAAAGCAATCGCTCCAATTTCGTCCGCTATTTCCCTAAACCTCTGCCATTCCATTTCACGAGAATAAGCACTAAAGCCGGCCACAATCATTTTTGGCTTTTCTTTCAGTGCTATCTCCCGAACTTCATCCATGTTTACTCGACCCGAATCTTTATCCACCATATACTGCGAAAAATCAAACATCATTCCCGAAAAATTCACCGGATGACCATGGGAAAGATGTCCACCATGATCCAGTTTCATTCCCAAAACTTTATCTCCGGGTTTCAGAAGAGCAAAATACACCGCCATATTTGCCGGACTACCGGAAAGAGGCTGTACATTTACATGTTCCGCCTCAAAAAGTTCTTTCGCTCGCTCAATGGCAAGTGTCTCCACTTCATCCACTATCTCATTCCCCGCATAATATCTCTTCCCCGGATAGCCCTCTGAATATTTATTGGTAAAAACCGTACCTATCGCCTCCAAAACCGCCTGACTCACATAATTTTCCGAGGCAATCAGCTCTATCCCATCCCTCTGCCTCACCCGTTCTAACTCCAGAAACTTATAAGCTTTTGTGTCCTGCTTGGCAATAAATGACATAGTGTTTCTATTTAAAGTGACCACATATTATCAGAATGAGTCTGATAAGCAACCAGCTCCGAAACCAAAATTATAATCTTATAATCTTTAATTTTGTAATCTTGAATCCCGAATTATGTTACAATCATCACGCTAATAAGTCAGTATGAAAAACAAGAAAATTGCCATCGTCGCCGACTGGCTCACCAACCTTAGCGGGGCCGAAAAAGTCATAGAGGTTCTTTGGAAACATTTTGATAAGCCACCTATTTACACCACCATCCATAATCCGGATAAAACCGGAGTTTTTAAAAACGCCGACATCCGAACCTCATTTCTAAACAAGTTTCCCGGAGCTAAAAAAAAACACCAGTTATTTCTCAAATGGATGCCTAAAGCGATAGAAAGTCTGGATTTAGACGAGTTCGATATTGTTATCTCCTCCAGCCATTCCTGCGCCAAGGGCGTTATCACCAAACCGGACACTCTCCATCTTTGCTACTGCCACACTCCCACCCGTTATGCCTGGGAAATGCATTTTGATGAACGAGTAAACACAAAAAATCCCGCTAAAAGATTTATCATAGAAAAACTTATGCACGACATCCGTATTTGGGATCGTCTTGCCGCCGATCGAGTCGATCATTTTATTGCCAATTCTTCTTTTGTCGCCAAAAGAATTAAAAAGTACTACCGCAGAGATTCGGAAGTCATTCATCCTCCCGTGGAAACAGATAAATTCAATATCGACCCCAACCCCCAAGAATATCTGCTGGCCGTAGGCAGATTAATTCGTTACAAGCGCTTTGATCTCGCTATTCAAGCCTGTAATGAACTAAATATTCCCCTCAAAATCATCGGCACCGGACCGGAAGAAAAAAATCTTAGAAAAATGGCCGGAAACACTATCGAATTTCTTGGCAAAATCGAAGAAGATCAACTCGTTAAAACCTATGAACAATGCCGGGCTTTTGTCCTTCCTCAAGTGGAAGATTTTGGCATCGCTCCTATCGAGGCTATGGCAAGTGGACGCCCTGTTGTCGCCTATCAAGCCGGTGGCGCCCTCGATTTTATCATCCCCAACAAAACCGGAATTTTCTTCCAAAAACAAGAAGCCGAATCTCTCAAAAACGCCATCCAACAACTTCAAGACATCAACTTCGATCCTCAGGAAATCAAAGCCCACGCCAAAAACTTCAGCACCCAAAACTTCCTCGACAAGATCGATACCTGCATCAAGACTCTCCTCTCTCCGTAACTTCTCATTCATTCTCCCCTTCCCCTCTCCTCCTTTTTCCTTTAAAGTAAGAAATATGAAAAAGAAATTTCTCCCCCTCATTCTCGTCCTCCTTCTTAGTCTAACTTCTTCTTTGGCTCTTTTTTCAAATACCGTTCTGGCTGTAGAAAATAATGATTCCAAGGAAGAACAATTTATACCCACCCCTGGAACACTGGGAGCAAATGTAGATACATACAAAGAAAATTCCAATAATGCTAAAAAAAACTACGATGTCCTCAAGGCTTATTCAGATTATCGATCAAAACCATCAATAGAAACCGCAAAAAACCTAAATGATACCCTCAAAGCATCCGGAGTGGAAATAAAAGATGGCACTATCACAGAAGATCCATCCTCAATTCCAGATGGTGCACGACTTACCATATTAATGGCCAAACCAATAACAATGGCTGACATTGAAGATGCCAGCAAACCAATAGAAATACCAGAGATAGAAGCACCAGATGATGATATGCCTTACCATCCTAGGGAACATATCCTTCTTCTTCCAGATGTCGAAAGTGACGAGTTCAAAGAAACTCTCAAATTAGCAGAAGAAAAGGTAAAGCTTGCCAAAGCGGCATACGAAGTCGCCCAAGGAGATCTAAGTAGCCAAAAAAAAATATATGAATTCAAAAAAGCGGGAGACGAAGAACAGCTGAAAATTGCCCAAACTGTAAGAAGATTTCAAGATCTGGACAGGATAAAAAAATTAGGATGTACAGATGGGGAAAAAGTAAAGGACGCTGATACCAAAGCATCTTGTGATCAGTTAGTAGGAGAATATAACTCCCGTTGTGGAGAAATAGAGGAATGTAACTTAGACACGTCACTGCCTCCAAAAAATTACAACGCCGCCAAAGCATCCGCCACCAAGGCCGTTCAAAAAATAGAACAAGAAATGCAAGATGCTCTTAAAGAAGAATTAATGGGAGAAAAACTAGATGTCTCCAAAATTCTTCGCTATCGAGACGAAGAAGCTCAATCAAAAACACTGGAAGATTTGGAGGAAGGAGATTTCATCCAGGAAGATTACACCAAAGTAGGTATTGTCTACTTCATTAGTCGTATTGTTGACAGCCTCGTCCTCGCCACCGGCTCCCTCGCTGTTGTCGCCCTCATCATCGGTGGCTACCTGCTCATGTTCTCCGGAGCGGATGAACAAAAAAGAGAAGCCGGAAAAGACGTTCTCAAATATACTATTATCGGTATGATCTTCATTTTCTCTTCCTACGCCATCGTCAGTCTCATCATGGGAATATTCTATTCAGTCTAATAATTTAATTTTTTCACATCATGAAAAAATTCCTTACGCTCCTTACGCTCGTCACCATCCTTACTCTCCCCCTGGGAGGCTGTGCCTCCTCCACTCAATCTTCTAATCTCAACAATATGATCGCTGTTATCGAAACTAATCACGGTGTTATCAAGTTCGACTTTTACGAAGAAGAAGCTCCAAATCTAAGTACCAACTTCGCCGAACTAACCAAGCGGGGTTATTACGATGGAGTTATTTTCCATCGTATTATTCACGGTTTCATGATTCAGGGTGGAGATCCCGAAGGTACCGGCATGGGTGGTGAAAGCCACACCGGAGAGGGTCTTGCAGACGAAGAAGGGGCACTCCAACTTAAACACACGAGAGGAGCGGTAGCTTGCGCTAAATCTTCTCAGCCAAATTCCATTGGCAGTCAGTTCTACATTATCCACAAAGATTCCAACTTCCTGGACGGAAATTACTCCGTCTTTGGTCAGGTAACGGAAGGAATGGATATTGTTGATCAAATAGCCGTCCAAGCTACAGACGCCAATGATAG
>DAOVYC010000121.1 GCA_030635805.1 bacterium
AAAGATTCTGAAGAAAAAAATCAGTCAGATTACTATCAGACTACCTAAAGTAGTTAGAAATTCAAAAAGCTATTTCAAAAAATCACTCCTCAATCACCACTTCCAAGACATCACCCGAAGGGGAAAGTTGATCATCTTCAAAATCAACACAAACCTCTTTTTACTCATTCATCTCCGTATGACCGGCCAGCTCATCTATCAAAACAAAGATGAATTAACTGCCGGTGGTCATAGTGAAAAAGAAACAGACTGGCAACTCCCCGGTAAACATACTCATATTTTTTTCACCTTCTCCGACAAAAGTAAACTATTTTTCAACGATCTCCGTCAATTCGGCTTTCTGAAAATCGTCAATCAAAAAGAGCTGAATCAAGCCCTGAGCAAATTCGGTCTTGAGCCTCTGGATCGCAATTTCACCATCAAAAAGTTCAGAGAACTTCTTTTGTCTAAAAAAAGAAATATCAAAGCTTTTCTCCTGGATCAAAGTATTATTGCCGGTATCGGCAATATTTATGCTGACGAAATTCTCTTCGCTTCCCACAACTCCCCCCTTCGCCAAACAGATAATCTTAAAGCCGGAGAAATCACCAATCTCCACCGGGAAATCAAAAAAATTCTCAGAAAAGCCATCCGGCACCGCGGAACCACTTTCAATAATTTCGTCGATTCTTCCGGTCAAAAAGGAAATTTCACCAAATTTCTCCGAATTTATCAAAAAGAAAATCAAAAATGTCCCAACTGCAAACAGCCTGTCAAAAAAACGAAAGTGGCCGGCCGGGGAACTCGATATTGCCCTGAATGTCAGAAATAAAATTTTCTGAAAGAATTATCGACTTAATTACGTATTAATACTAAAGAAGCTAAAAAATAAATGCATCAACAAAAAAATGTTGAAAAATTAACAGATGAAAATCTTGCCATGCTGTCACTCACCGATAGTGATTCTTTTGAAGAACTTATCAGACGATACGAAGCAAAATTAAAAAGATATATCCGAAGACTCTTGAACGTCAATGATCAGGATGTGGAAGATATTCTTCAGGATGCTTTTATCAAAGCTTATCGAAATCTCAATTCATTTGATGTGAAAATGAAATTCTCCAACTGGATTTACCGAATAACTCATAACGAAGCCATTAGTCATTACAGAAAAAATAAGAAGGAAAAAGGAAACATCAGTATTGATGACGAAGAAAAAAAATATATAACCGATACCTTCGAAGATTCACTTGATATTCATCAGGAACTGGAAAGCAAAGAAAAATCACAAGAAATGTTCAGTATGATTCTGTCTCTTCCCGAGAAATATAAAGATGTTATTATTCTTCACTACTTTGAAGATAAAAGTTATGAAGAAATAAGTGATATTCTAAAAAAACCAGCCGGCACTATTGCCACTCTGATAAATAGAGCTAAAGCTCAACTCAAAAAAATGGCTATTAAAAATAATGTTATTTCTTAAGCCAAAAATTATGAAAGATTTAAGCAAAAACATCGTGGAAACGATCAAAAAAGAAAAAATTATTCCCGTACCCAAATGGCATTTTTTACTTAAAAATTATGTAGTATGGGGTCTTTTTCTCATCTCTTCCGTTATTGGCGGAATCGCTTTTAGCATCATCTTGCTCCAGCTCAGTGATATAGACTGGGAAATTGTTCGCAGAACACATTCAGGTGCCGGAGAATGGCTGATGATAATAGCTCCATATTTCTGGATAATAATTCTTATCCTTTTCATTGGCATTGCCTGCCATAATTTCCGACATACAAGTAAAGGATATAAATCAGGCACGTTTCTTATCCTTGGCACGAGCGTACTCGTATCCCTTATTGCCGGAAGCATAGTATTTGCTACGGGTATCTCAAGAAATATAGAAACACTTGGAAATGCTATTCCCTATTTCAGAGAAATCCATTCGCCACGTATGAGATTTTGGATGCAGGAAAACAGAGGTCTCATGGCAGGTGTGATAGAAGAGTTACTTCAGGATGAAATACGCTTAAGAAATTTACGAGATAAACTTTGGAATATCGACATTCGAGACGCAGAACTTATAGACATACCCCGGCTGGAACTAAAACAAAGGATAGGTATCCTCGGAGAAAAAATTGACAATACTCACTTCAAAGCCCACGAAATAAGACCATGGCAAAAACAAATGATGAGAAATTTTATTCTCGAAAAAAGTGAAAGAAATAATTCTTAAATTCGTACAAATAGGTGTCAGACGATCGTCAAAAATCAAAAAAATAATCTTAACCAACAGTCATGAAAAAAACACATTTAGTTACCGGATTCGCGATGGCATTACTACTTACTGTTATTACCGCCAATTCCAGCTTTGCCTACTTTGGTGACCGCGACAGTCAAAACAAAAATTTAGACCCGGAACGCTTTGAACAAATACAACTCGAGCGCACGAATCACAAAGAAACTATGCGTAACGCTATGGAAAGTGGTGATTACAACACCTGGAAGGCCATCTTAGAAAATTCGCCCAGAGGCGTAAAAATGCTGGAAATTATCACTGAAGAAAATTTCAACAGACTCGTAGAAGCACATAAACTTGCACAAGAAGGCGACTACGAAGGAGCCAAGGCTATCCGGGATGAACTGGGTTTGCAAAAAGGACTCATGAAGGGGACAGGCCAAAGAGGAGGAATGAGAGATGGAACGAAAGGCATGAATCGCTTCAACCAATAGGAAGAGGTTAGAAGATAAAAAGACCCCCCATCTAATGGGGGTTTTTTTATGCATAAAAAATAGCGAGCAAAGTGTTCCGTAGCGAATCCCGACCAAAGGTCGGGAGAAGCGGAGGATGCCACAGAGAAATTTATATTGGAGCCAAAGGATAAACCAGCAAACAATATTAATTTCTTGAAGGCAAGCTTTGCCCTATTAGGGAAATACCCACCCTGTGGATACTTTTTTCTGGAGCTCCATCGTAGAGGACGTTAGAACTTTTTGCAAAGATTCCAAGGCTTATTAATTTTGTATGTAATCCAGTTAGAAACTTGATCAAGCCCCTTATATAAAATATTATTGCGATAAAAACTATTTTTCTCTCACTTAAGTTGCGATCTAAAACAATTGTCTGTAAACTTACAATCACTGAGAATCCTAAATTTATTAATAATAAAAAATGAAATTACCCAAGGAAATATCGCCTTGTCCTATCATTGATACAGTTATTGAAATTC
>DAOVYC010000037.1 GCA_030635805.1 bacterium
CGCAGCGCCCGCTGGGCCTTGGCGCTTATGGCCGTGCCGTTGAACCACATGGTCCTGGTGAGCAGCCTTCTGTTGTTGGAAAGGACACCTTCCTGAATATCGAAGAAATTTTGCTTCTTTACATCCGACTTATGCCCTGGTGATAAATATTGATTTTGATCATTGTGATTTTTTCCAAACGAAGGATCATTATTTTAGGGCTTTTAAATCTTTTCTTTCCAAAGTCCCACCGGAAGGATTTATTGTCATGAGAGTGGAGGATTCCGTGAAAGTCGGAGCGGATTATTTTCGGTGCAAAGTTATTTTTTATGATCAATATATTGATGAACTTAGAAATAATTCTGATTTTAATCCAAAGGTTTTCGGTGAACATAATTTACAAAATATGGCGTGTGTCTATGCTTTTGCGAAAGAACTTGGATTTTCGAAAGAAAAGATACTTCGGGGATTAGAAAATTATTCCGGAACGTGGAGAAGAATGGAATATAAGGGAAAGGTTAAAGGGGCGGAAATATACGACGATTATGCACATCATCCATCGGAGGTAAAGGCGACACTTTCTGCTTTGCGTAAAAAGTATCCGAACAAAAAAATCTGGGGGGTTTTCCAGCCACACCAATATTCCAGAACAAAGTTTTTTCTGGATGAGTTCGCAAAATCTTTTGATGACGCGGATGAGGTTATTATCCCCAATATTTATCGGGTGAGGGATAAGGATGAAATTGTTTCTTCAGTTTCTGCTGATGATCTTGTGGGTGAAATTTCAGAGAATCATAAAAAGGTGCAGAATGGAAAAGGGTTAAATAAAACGGCAAAATATCTCAATGAGAATATTTCCGGAAATGATGTGGTGGTGGTGATGGGGGCGGGGGATGTGACAAAAATACATGAGAAACTGAACTTCGAAACTCCAAATCACAAATCCCAAAAAACAAATAAATTCTAAATACCAAAAACCGCCTCGACCGAAATCGAAGGCGGTTTCCAGTTTTACTGAATTACTTGTTTAGTTCTTGTTCGATAAGTTTTTCGAATTCGCTGAAAGGTTGAGCTCCCGTGAGTCCCCAGCCATTGATGATAAATCCGGGAGTTCCGGTAATGCCGAGAGCTTTTCCATCTGCTATATCCTTTTCAATCTCTTTTTTATGAGTTTCGTTTTCGAAACAGTTGTTGAATTGATCCATATCAAGTCCGATTTCTTTGGCTAATTCTTTGAATTTCTCTTCTGAGAGATCAGCCTGGTTTTCAAAGATTTTATCATGCATTTCAAAGTATTTGTCGTTTCCCTCATCACCGGCGCATTCAGCGGCAAGAGCGGCGGGTATGGCGTTTGGATGAAATTCGAGTGGGAAATCCCTGAAGACATATTTTACTTTTCCGGTATCAACATACTTCTCCATAATCTGAGGAACAGTCTCTCTTACGTGTCTTTCGCAGTAAGGACATTGATATTCGGAAAATTCCACGATGGTTACCGGAGCATCTTTATCCCCAAGGAAAGCATCGTCATCAGAAACATCTTCTTGGGTAATTTGCCTTGGCTTGCTTGCTTCTTCCTGTGCTTTTCGGGCTACTTCTTGTTGTTCTTCAACGTAGTTATTGATGGCGGCTTCGAGCATATCATCACTTATATTTCCGTTGGCAAAATTGTATCCGGCGTAAACGAGTGCTCCGGAAACAAGGATAGCCGATAGAAGAATTATGGTTATAAGCTTATTGTTTTTTGGCTTTGGCATGGGGTGGGATTAAGAATTAAGAATTAAGAATTAGGGAAAATTTGCGAAGCAAATTTTATGGTGGGGATGGAAGGATTTGAACCTTCGACCAATGCGTTATGAGCGCACTGCTCTAACCACTGAGCTACATCCCCATGGTGTTAAATTTTTATTGAGATCATTTGAACCTTCGACCAATCCGCCTTAGGCGGACTGCTCTAACCACTGAGCTACACCCCCACTCTAAATTGCAGAGACATTATGTCTATTTTTGTGATTTGAGGCAAATCAAAAATAGGTGGTAGGTTGTAGGTGGTAGCTTGTAGGGAGGATCTGTTTTTATTCGATGCCTATTCGAGCTTCGATTTCCTGATCGACAAAGATTTTTTTCCGTCCGTATTTGAGACTGGAATACTGCTTGATGATTTCAGCGGATTTTTCATTGGCCCCGGAGGTGTCGTAGATGGTTTCCATGCTAAAGGGTCGGGAAGTGGTATTGTGAATATTAAGTTTTACGTAGGCCTTGTAGTTGGCAATGTTTATTACATCGTGCTCGCTTAGTACGGGAGCGTATTCCTTTGCCATATATTCAGCATCTTCGGCACCGATTTTGAAAGAAAGCATGGTGCCCACGTTACCAAAAACGGCATCCCGGATGGCGGTGGAAGTTGAACCGAATTTCGAAACGGTAAGCTGACCAATATATTGATGAGCCATAATAAGAGCGAGTCGATATTTACGAGCCTCCGAAAGAATTGAGCAAAAGGAATCGGTCGCAAAGTTTTGGAATTCATCCACAAATAAGAAGAAATCCTTACGATCTTCTTTCGCCATATTGGCACGGGCCATGGCGGCCATCTGGATTCTGGCAACTACTACCAGTCCAAGGAGCTGAGTGTTGAGGTCACCTATTTTACCCTTGGCAAGATTAATCAAAAGAACTTTTTTATTATTTATAATGTCTTGGAAATCGAAGGCCGATTTTGGCTGACCAATCGTGTTTCTCATAATTGTATTCGTAATAAACGGGCCGAATTTTGAGGAGAAATACGGAATCATTTCCTGTCTTTCCCGATCACCGGTCTGGGCGTATTCATGTTCCCAGAAAGATCGAACTACAGGATTGGTTACTTTACTTACTTTGTATTTCATAAATTCATCGTCTACAAACATTCGGGGAACATCAATTAGGGTAGCCCCCTCTTCTTTATCTTCCATAAGAGTAAGGCAGGCGTTGCGGAAGTAATGCTGAATACGTGGTCCAAAGATCTCGTCACCGAAAATTTTGATGAAAATTTCGGTAGCCTGAGAAGAGGCCATATCCATTTCTTCCGGAGTGTTTGCCTCCAAAATATTAATTCCCATCGGTCTTTCCTGATCGGCGGGATTGAAGACAACAATATCCTTAGCGCGTTCCTTGGGGATGTACTTCAGACAGTCTTCAATTAAATCTCCATGAGGATCTATTACACAACAGCCATTACCGTTGATGATGTCCTGGCGGGCCATAAAGTTGAGCAAGACGGATTTACCGCAACCCGATTTACCGATTATGTACTGATGTCTGGTGCGATCTTCGTTCATTATCCTTACCTCTCGTTTTTCACCGCGATAGACATTGTGCCCCATAAGAATGCCTTCGGTTGGCAGATCAATTGGAGCGGGTAGAACTCTGTATTTTAGCCAGGCAATCACCGGAGTTAAGTTGTATCTTGCATTTGGGATATGATAGATAGAGGCCAGTTCCCCAGGAACCATTATTGATTTCCTTTCACCATAATTTAAAAGTCTTCTGTTAAAATTAAAAAGCATCCAAGGAACATTGATTGAATTTATGGGGATAATTCTTCTATTTTGAAACCAGTTCATGCCCTGATGCATGAAAATATTAAAAGAGAGGACGAGATTATTTAGTATACTTTGAGCATCCTCCGGCGAGTCTGATTGGGCAACAAGGCGGATGGTAGTATCAAATCCGGGTTGGTGGGCTTTTTCTCCTACTTTTTTCCATACTTCTTCTTGTGGTTGGAGCATGCGTATGTAGCGATCTCCTCCGGAAGCTCCGGGAGCCTGAGTTGGAGCATCTCCTTTTACCAGCATACCAAATATTCCTCCAAATAGTTTTCCAAATAAACCTAAAATCGGAATATTTTCAAAAAAGTTTTGTTTTTTGCCTTTAAAAGCTTTAGAAGCAATAGATTTTGCTTTTTTGGCCCATTTATTTCCGCGTGGATTTATAGCTATTTGTAATATAGCTTGATCTGTTTCCTTAAGTTTTGAGAAGATATTGGTAATATCGTTGAGCGGGTCACTTTCGATATCCTTGAAGGTTCGAATAGGATAGTAGAATGGTTTTTTTTCATACAAAAAATAAGCCCGGATGTGTTTACCTTTCTTCTTTTTTATTTTTACGGGCTTGGTGAATTCTATTTCGGCATCAGTGTAATAACTGGTGACTTGTTTTTCCATAAGTCCGGCATACCAGTCGTAGGTGACAATATAAAAATATACCTGTTTTTTTTCATAAACGATTTCAAAGGATACGGTGTCCAGATTCCAGATCCAGGTGCGGATCAAATTTTTCAAACTTAATTCCTTTAACTCATAAACAGCTCGGAAGAGCTGTTCCATTACAGCAACAACCTCTTTAAAATCTTTTTCAGTTTGCTCTTCTCTGTCTTTTTTTGATTCTTTTCGAGGAATGAGAATCTTCATGTAAACGAGTTTTTTACTCTTTTTAAGAGCATGCAAAAAACGGATGACCTTAACGAAAATTTTCCAACCAACAACGATTCCTACAATTATAGCAAGAGTCATTAATCCTATCTGAAAAGGATTGGCGAGAAAGGTGTCGATATAGTTTTCGATAAAATTTGGCATATTTGTTCTAGTTCAATAGGAATTTGCTTACCTCCAAGAAATTAATATTGGCTGATAGTTCAGCCTTTGGCTCCAATATAAATTTCTTTGCGGTATCCTTCGGTTTCAGACAAGACTGCGTCTTGTCTTTACACCTTCGGAATGCAAATTTCGCTACTATCCTATCCTATTATTATAGCATAAAAAGGGCTTGGATAATAGGGAAATGGGCGGGTTGGGAATTAATTTACAATTTACAATTTACAATTTACAATCAAATTACAATTAACAAGTAACAAGTTTTTGATATGGATATTCAAATGGATCTCATGATTGGGACTGGGGGGATGGCTCTGATATTGCTCGCTTTTTTGCTGAATCAGATAAGTAGATGGAAAAATGATGATCTTTTGTATGATTTTACGAATTTTTTGGGAGGCGCGGGTCTTGTGTACTACGCCTGGGTTGGCAGAATGTGGCCGTTTATTATTCTTAATCTTATTTGGG
Organism: bacterium; assembly: GCA_030635805.1. Taxonomy (GTDB): domain Bacteria; phylum Patescibacteriota; class Gracilibacteria; order JAUYGZ01; family DAOVYC01; genus DAOVYC01. The sequence continues at coordinate 5,082 of DAOVYC010000037.1, forward strand.
CGTTCTTGTCGCTTAAGGATGTGCTTTTTGATGTAAGTGAAATACGGAAGGGAAAGAAAAAATTTCATTTTTATCACATAAGTGGTAAGGAGTAAGGGCTACAATAGGACACGAATTGAACGGATTAAACGGATCTTAACGAATGCGACCTAGAAGTTCTGAAATACAAAGTTTTATGTTTTAAGTTTTAAGTTTTATGGACTACACGAAGCAACTCACAGGGTTTCTGGATAACTGTTTGACGGGGACGAACTTCAGTAATTTAGGGGAAAGATATAAAGGAAAGGTGAGGGATTGTTATGTACAGGAAGAACATTCTTCGGCTTTACTCAGAACCTGCGGGACTCAAAGAATTTTGGTGACAACGGATAGGCAAAGTGCTTTTGATCAGGTTTTAGGATTGATTCCGTGCAAGGGGCAGGCCTTAAATCAATTAGCGGTATGGTGGTTCGATAAAACAAAAGATATTGTCGATAATCACTTAAAAGATGTTCCGGATCCGAATGTGATGGTTTGTAAAAATGTGAAAACATTTCCGATAGAAATGGTAATCCGAGGATATATGACAGGTAGTACGTCTACGTCGGTTTGGACTGTTTATAATAACGGAGATCGGGAATATTGCGGGAACGTGTTGCCGGAAGGGATGAAGAAAAATGAGCCTTTTGCGGAGCCGATTATTACGCCAACGACGAAGGATGAGGAGCATGATGAGAAAATATCACCGAAGGAGATTGTGGAACAAGGACTGGCAACACAAGAGCAATGGGATGAGCTGGAGCGTATTACGCGAGCGCTTTTTGCGCGAGGACAAGAGATTGCGGGGAAAGGAGGCTTGATTCTGGTGGATACCAAGTATGAGTTTGGAATAGACGGGGAAGGGGGGATTGTTCTCATTGATGAGATTCATACGCCGGATTCTTCCCGCTTCTGGGTGGCGGATACGTATGAAAAGCGATTTTTGGCTGGTGAAGAACCTGAGAATTTTGATAAGGAATTCCTGAGGCTTTGGTACAGGGGCAAATGTGATCCATATAAAGATCCATTACCAAAAATGCCGGATGAGTTTAGGGTTCAGGTAGCGCAGAGATATATAGATGCATATGAGAAGCTGACCAGAAAGGAATTTGAATTTCCGAAAATTGATGAGGATATAATAAAGAGGATTGAGGGGAATTTGGAGGGGTATGTTGTTTAGATTGTTGGTGGCGGGACTTTTGCTTTTGGGTTTTTTGTGCTAGTTTATTGCCGATTATCTTAATAAGTATTATGGATAATGATCGTCTGAAAAAACTAGAAGCTTTGAAGGAAAAGAGCATGTCTGTTTTTGCGGAAAGGTTTGAGCGGACTCACTCTTTGGAGCGAGCCTTTAGCGAAAAAGAGGGTAAGAAGGTAGTGGTGGCAGGGAGAATTATGACGATGCGGGAGATGGGAAAATTAG
>DAOVYC010000042.1 GCA_030635805.1 bacterium
AGAAAAAAATGCTACCAAAGGTAGCTTTTTTTGATGGAAGGTGATGGGATGAGAAACCGTATTGTGTAGAGGATAAGAATTAGTACTTAGTTTGGAATGAGAAATAGTACAGGGTGTGCTAAAGTACCCCTAGTTGATGATAGGCGGTGAGATTCCCGTTGCTTAAGTATGCGGTGAACAAGGTGAACCGGATAATTAAGTACGACGAAGTGCACCCGCTCCATGCGATGAAGAAGGAGTTTTGAAACTTTATAAAGGACTCTTGTTTGACAAACTTTATAAAGTTTGATAAAATGCAGGTATGGATATAAGGCAAAAACTAAACATCATTCAGAAACTTTCAAAGCTGACCCAGGTTCAGTTGGCGGATAGGCTGAACGTGTCTTTTCCAACTCTGAATAGCTGGATTAATGGACGATCACAACCGCATTCCAAAAAAACAGAGGTGATAGACAAGCTTTATCTGGAATGCACCGGGCAAAAAATAATTCCAAAAAATAATCTTCAGGCAAAAAAAGATATAATATTAAAAAAGAGTAAAAAATTTCCAAATATAATCGGAAATATAAAAAAAAGACCTGATATTTTTGATCAATTTATCCTTTCTTTAACATATAATACAAACGGTATTGAAGGATCAACTCTTACGGAAAATGACACGGCGGCTATTCTTTTTCACAATATCACCCTAAAAAATAAAGATTTAATAGAACATCTGGAAGCTAAAAATCATCAGTCGGCAATGGAATATTTGTTTAGTAATGTTAGAAAGAATTACAAAATAACGGAAAAGTTTATATTGGAGTTGCATCATATTTTAATGAATAGTATCAGGGCGGATGCAGGACGTTATAGAATTCATGGAGTAAGGATTGTAGGGGCTAATGTGCCAACAGCTAATTATTTAAAGATACCTGTTTTAATGCGGGGATTGGTCGCAGAAATTAACAGGAAACAAGAGGATATAATTTCTCATATTTCTAAAATTCATAGTAAATTTGAGCAAATTCACCCATTTTCTGACGGGAATGGAAGGATTGGGCGACTAATTATGACAACAATGTTTTTAGGAGCGAATTTGCCACCAGCTATAATCGAGAAAAAGCAAAAACAATTTTATTACAAATATCTTCAACAATCTCAACAGAAAGAAGAATATGATTTATTGGAAGACTTTTTTTGTGACTCTGTCTTAAATGGATTTGAAATACTTGAAGGATAAGGAGTGCTACCCACACTCGCCCTCACTGATCTTGACGAACTTTTTTGATTGCGCTTCGAGACAAGCCTGGCAGAGGTTGCCAAAGGTTTCTTTGGTTTCTTCTGATTCGGCGCAGACGGGTTGATATTGCTCGGTGCAAACCTGGACTCCTTTGAATACCTGGCATTCGTCCGGAAGAGCAGGTGATCCCAGGTATTTGGAGGCGACAAAGATGACGATACCGATGATGATAAGAACAAGATATTTTTTCATGAGGATAGGGGGTTAATTTACAGTTTACAGTTTACAATTTACATTCAAGATACAATTTATCAAGTTTTAATGGAGCAGAGGAGCTGATATTTACTAGAAAAGAATTCTAGGGTAATCTTCGGAGTGATTTAAATTAATTATGTTTCTTACGTATTTTTTGTTTGTTATCGGGTTTGTAATTTTGATCAAAGGAGCAGGTCTTCTTGTGGATGGTGCCAGTTCTTTGGCGAAACGATTTAAGGTTTCAGATATAGTTATTGGTCTCACGATTGTTGCCTTTGGGACTTCGGCGCCGGAATTGGTGGTGAATATTTTTGCGAGTTTTGCGGGGAGTAATGAAATAGCGATAGGTAATATATTTGGTAGTAATATTTCTAATATTTTCCTTATCTTGGGAATTACGGCTCTCATTTGTCCGATTACGGTAAAAAAAGGGACGATTTATAAGGAGATTCCCTTTAATTTATTGGGAGTTTTGATGTTGGGAGTGGCTTTGAACGATATAATTTTTGATGGGGCTGTTTTGTCTGTTCTTTCCAGAGCGGATGGGCTGATGCTCATAGGGTTTTTCATTATATTCCTTTATTATACATTTGGTATTGAAAGAGTTTCTGATGATGAAACGGGGAAAGTAAAAAAATATTCTCTGACCCCTTCTTTGCTGATGATTGCAGGGGGGATGTTGGGGTTGACTTTTGGCGGGAAGTGGATAGTGGATGGGGCTATCGATATTGCGATGCGTTTTGGAATGAGTGAAGCATTTATAGGTTTGACCATAGTGGCGATAGGCACTTCGCTTCCGGAGCTTGCCACTTCTGTTGTGGCGGCTCGTAAGGGAAGGGTGGATATTGCGATTGGGAACGTGGTGGGGTCGAACGTCTTCAATGTTCTTTGGATTTTGGGTTTAAGTTCCATCATTCGTCCAATAGTATTTTCGAGTGAGCTGAACATTGATCTCTTGGTGGTTATTGCGTCTACGATTCTCCTTTTTATTTTTATGCATACAACCAAGCCTCATAGAATAGACAGGAAAGCAGGACTGATGTTTGTACTTTCGTATATGGTGTATATTGTTTACCTTGTGATGAGGGGGTAATAAGCTGTAAGCAGTAAGCTGTAAGCAGTAAGCTGTAAGCAGTAAGCTGATAAGCCGTAAGATTTAGTGGTTCAGAAATCTTGGGAGTAGGAACACTATCATGCTTAAGGTAGACTAAAGATTTAACTAACGAGATAAATGAGAACGAATGTGCTTTTGAATACTGTTGATATTCTGGGAACACAGATTCCTGTTGATTATCGGAAGAGCTTGAGAGCTCGAAGATTGAGTATCACTATGGATACTGATCTTACTTTGCGGGTGACTTTGCCGAATCGTTATTCGGAGAGGATGGTTCAGAAATTTATTCAGGAAAAACGACATTGGATTTTTCGCTCTTATCACTCGTTGCGCAGGAGAAGGGAAAAGAGTTTTGAGATTAAGTTTGAAGACGGATCGCCTATTTTGTTTTTGGGAGAGTGGTATACTTTGAGAATTGAAGTTGATTCAGATTTGCGAGCCCGGGTTGAGCTTCTGGACAATGAGATGCTGGTGAAGGCTTCGGGCAATTCTTTTGTTAAAAGCGTTTTGAAGAGATTTTACAGAGCGAAAGCTCGCGAAGTTATTTCCGATGTAGTTGCGTGTTACGCGAATAAGCTAAATCTTTCTTACAAAAGAATATCTATTCGAGATCAGAAAACCCGGTGGGGTAGTTGCAGTAGCGCAGGGAATTTAAATTTTAGTTATCGACTGGTGATGATGCCACTGAAAGTGATAGATTATGTGGTTGTGCACGAGCTATGTCATTTGAAAGAAATGAATCATTCCAAGAGGTTCTGGGTGTTGGTTTCGAAAGTTCTTCCAGATTACAAGGAGAGGAAGAAGTGGCTTGTCGATAATTCTTGTGGGCTAAAGATTTTTTGATGGGGTTTCTGAAATTCAAGCTGTTTGTTATTTCTTGCAAGGAGCTGGGTGTTTCGCTACAATCCAACTACAAAAATTCTAGAAAATATTCTGTGACCAAAGATAAAATTAAAAATCCGTTTATTCAGTTTATTGTTGATGTGATAGTCAATTCTGTGATTATCATTATCATTTTTTATATTATTCAGCATTTTCTGGCGGCTCCTTTTCAGGTTATCGGGAACTCCATGGTAGATACGCTCCATGATCATGAATATATTATCGTGAGTAAAATTGAATATATTATTCATCCGCCGGAGAGGGGAGATATTATTGTTTTTAAGCCACCAAGTAACGGTAAAGATTATTACGTGAAACGTATTATCGGTATTCCCGGTGACACAGTTTCCCTGACGAAGGGAAAAGTTTTTGTGAATGGGAAAGAAGTGAGTGAGCCTTATCTTAGTGAAGGAGCTTCGACATGTATAGTTGCCCGGATGTCATCTTGTCCAAATGATAATAAGGCGTATGTGGTGACTGATGATGAATATTTTGTTCTTGGTGATAATCGGGAAGGAAGTTCGGATTCGCGTTCCTGGCGTGATTCTGATAATCAAGAATTTCCGTTTATAAAACGAGATGATATTGCCGGAAAGGCGCGTTTTGTGTTGTTGCCTATTACTTCTATTCGAGCGATTCCGCAGCATCAGATAAACATATAAGCAGTAAGCAGTAAGCTTGTAAGCAATAAGCTCTAGATTTTAAGTTTTAAGTTTCATGATTAAGATTGCAGTAATTTTGTTTCCGGGGACGAATTGTGAAGAAGAAACAATTAGAATGCTTAAAGATTGCGGGATGGAGGGGGAGCTTTTTCGGTGGAATAGAAATTATGAAGAATTGAGAAAATTCGATGGTTATGTTATAGCAGGTGGTTTTAGTTATGAGGATCGGGGGAGAAGTGGCTTAGTGGCTTCTTTTGATCCGATTATGAACGTTATTCGAGAGGAAGCGAATAAGGGCAAAGTGGTTTTGGGGATTTGCAACGGGGCGCAGATTTTAGTGGAGACCGGATTGGTTCCCGGATTTGATGATCAAAAATTATCCATGTGTTTAGCCTGGAATAAACGTATTAAAGATGGTGAGGTTTATGGAGACTGGGTAAGTAAATGGACATATATGAAAATGGATATTCCTCGCGGGAGATGTGCTTTTAATGATTTTGATGAAAATGTTATTTTACGGGTTCCTATTGCTCATGGAGAGGGAAGATTTGTTTCTAACGAAAAAGATCTTTTGGAAAGGTTGATTGAAAATGAGCAGACTGCTTTTCGATATTGTGATGAAGAAGGTAATTTTATAGACGAATATCCGGTAAATCCAAACGGAGCCATGTATAATTTATCGGCGGTTTGTAATGAAGAGGGAAATGTAATGGCAATGATGCCTCATCCGGAAAGGACGCTGAAAGCTTTGGATAGTAAATATATGAATCATATTTTTCAGTCTATGAAGGGGTGGATTGGGGCTCACGAGCGGAATCCTTCGACAAGCTCAGGACTTCGGGAGCGGAAGAAGATGAAATATAGTTTGGCAGAGATGCCGGAAGTTCAAGCATCTTTGTTGGTCAGTCTAATTATTACCGATAATGAGGAATGGACACTTGATCAAACAGTTAAATCTCTTGGCTTTGATGATGTAAACTTAAAGAAGCGGGTGTGGTGGGGAATAGAGACGGATAATGATGATGTGGAGGCGGTGGTGAATAAGATTGTAGAGACGGGAGAATTGGCTAATTTGAATAAGGAAAAGGTGGAGACTATTATTGAAGATTCAAAATTACAAGATTCAAGATTACAAAATTCAAGATTACAAAATTCAGGGGAAGCTTTTTTGGTTCAGCAGATGGATGACATGAAGAGCATGATGAAGACCGAGTATTTTCAGTCACACTATCCTGAACTGAAAATTAAAAATATTCATCGGGGAATTTTGTGGACATTGGAAGGAGCGGATGGGGATAAGGCGAAAGAGATTGTAGATAAGTTTGTATTGCATAATCCGCATTCGATGACAGTCGCAAAGTTTTCTTAAAACTTTGCTCAAAGGTAAAATTCAAAAGTAAAAAGTAAAAAGGGCTACAATCGAATAAGGAATAAGGAATTATGAATCAGGAATTAGGGCAGAAGACAATTCGGGTTATCTGGCATCTTCCGAGAAATCTGGCGATTTTTCTAGTTCGCTTGTATCAGAAGACCTTGTCGCCGGATCATAGTCCTTTGATGAAAGGGTTGTTTCCGAATGGGCACTGTCGGTTTCAGCCGACGTGTTCCGAGTATGCCGTGGGGGTTTTGAAAAAATACGGACTGATACGAGGAATGCTGAAGGCTGGTTTTCGAGTTCTACGGTGTAATCCGTGGGGGAAGGGAGGGCTGGATCTCCCATAATTACAAAATTACAAAATTCAAGATTACAAAATTACAAGATTAGGAAACGGATTTCAGAGATTCCTGAAGAGTGTCCCAGGCGAGGAGGGCGCATTTTAGTCTTGTGGGTCCGATTTCGATACCGAGCATTTCGAGAATATCGTCTTTGCTGATTTTTTTAGCTTCCTCGATAGTTTTGCCGATGAGAATTTCGGTGAGCATGGAGGCGGAGGCTTGGGAAATGGCACAGCCCTTTCCTTCGAAAGTGGCTTCTATGATCTTATTGTTTTCGATTTTGAGGTACATGACGAGGTGATCGCC
>DAOVYC010000089.1 GCA_030635805.1 bacterium
GGAAAGATATTCAGCGGAACGATTGGTGGTGGAAGATAAAATTCAGCGATGGAGCGAAACCGCACAAAAGAATTTGGCGGATAGTAAAAAACTTCCTGCCGGAGCGGTGGCGGAAGATGATATGAGGCACGAGAAAAATAAGGAAGAATTTGAACAGGTCATAAAAGAGGCGGGACTGGAATTTAAATTAATTCCGAAGGAATCGTACGAAGCGATGGGGATAGATAAAGCAACTAACGAACATATTTACATAATCACGAGCGGTCCTTCGACAAGCTCAGGGCTTTCGGGGAGCGGGAAGAGCGGCACGAGCGGAGAGATATACTGTTTCAGTTCGCTGGATCCGCAGGGAAATTGTTTTAAGAAAAAGAGAGGTGAGATGATTCGATTTTTTGAACAGGATGAAAAGAAGATGTTTAATCCGATAGGCAGAAAAGTGGCCAAGACTTCTTTCTGGAAACACTATTTGAGAGAGGCGCTGGAGGATTTTGGCGGGAAGGCGTATGATTTACCGAAGGATGTGCCCGTGAATGAGGACTATGATTATCGACATGCGGGGAATAAGAAGGAGGTGGAAAAAGTGCTTACGGATAATAAGGTAAAGTTTGAGATTGTGGAACGAGATAATTACGAAAAATATGGCATTCCGAAAGGGGTGAATGAGGTGGTTTATCTTATCATGAGCGATCCTTCGACCCTTCAATTAAATTCAGGGTCGTCCCGAGCTGGTCGAGGGACGACAAGCTCAGGACCTTCGGGGAGCGGAAAGAGCGGAGGGAGCGGCGCGATGTTGTTTTATAGTACTGTTGATCCGCAGGGAAATGTTTTTCGAAAAAAGAAGTTTGATAGCTTTAAGTTTCTGGAGGCGGGAGGAAAAGATAGAGAGCCCGTGTGGAAAAAGGAGGTAGAAAGGGACGGGAGATGGAAAAAGACGTTGAAGGCGGGGCTACAGAATTAAAAATTTAAAATTACAAGATTGCAAGATGAGGCTTTTTTATTGATCTGAATTTATGTTTCCGTAGAATGGATTTGTATTTACCTGGGGGCTATAGCTCAGCTGGCTAGAGTGCTACATTGACATTGTAGAGGTCACTGGTTCGAGTCCAGTTAGCCCCACCATTCGACTCGCTCTCGCTCGCTCATGGTCTTCGACCCTAAAATACAAGGAGTCGAATGTCCTGAACGTAAGATTCACGATCTTAGTTTTGTTGATTGCCAACAAACAACAGTGATAAACTGGAGCTATGTTAATTGAACAGTATGAAATATTTTCTTCTTTTTCTTGTTATTATCAGCGCCGTGAGTCTTGCGGGATGTACGGGTGGGCAGGCTGAGCTTTCCGATGATTTTGCAGAGAGTCATGGGCAAAATTAGGTGGCAGGGGTTAGGCTTTAGGTTTTAGTGAGAACAATTTGTTCTATGTTTTATGATAGTTAGCGAGATTTTTCCAAGTATGCAGGGTGAAGGAAAAACGGTGGGAAAACCGGCGGTTTTTTTGCGTTTGGCCGGATGTAATTTGAATTGTAGATGGTGTGATTCAAAGTATGCCAGTCAGCCAAGTAGTGAACATCAGGCGAGAATGGTAGACGAGGTGTATGAAGATATTATTGGATATCCGATAAAAAGGCTGGTTGTCACCGGTGGTGAACCTTTGTTACAACAAAAGGAGTTGAGAGAGTTGTTGAACAGGCTGAATGAACATGAGATTGAGGTGGAAACGAATGGAAGCATTGCGAGTGAAATTGATGAGCTGGTAACGCAGTATAATGTAAGCCCGAAACTAACGAACAGTGGGATGAAGCCTTATCCTTTGGCTATCCCCCCTTCCCCCAAGGTAACTTATAAATTTGTGATTGATGTTCCGGAGGATGTGGAAGAGGTAAGACTTTTTGTAAAAAGTTATCAGATCCCGGAAAACCAGGTGTATCTAATGCCACAGGGGGTGACAAAAGATGAGCTTTTGAAAAAAGAGATGTGGTTGGCGGGAATGGCACAGAAATCCGGATATAATTTTACACAGAGGGAACATATTTTGTTGTGGGGAAACGTTCGTGGGCGCTGACGCTTCGCTTAATTACAAAATTCAAGATTATTAGATAAGACTGCTATGAACAAAGTGAATAGGAATATTATGTAATGCCCCGCGGGTACAAGATTACAAGATTAGAATGAATAAAAAAAACCCAGCGATTGTGGTGTTTTCGGGAGGGCAGGATAGTACCACTTGTCTGGTGTGGGCTTTGCGAAATTTTGGGGAAGTGCGGGCGATTACTTTTGATTATGGGCAGAGACATAAAAGAGAGCTTGGGTGTGCGAGGAAGATTGCGAAGAAGTTGAGTGTGCCGCTAAAGGTGATAAAGATGGATATGTTTAGCAAGTTGACAAAGAACGCGCTGACGGATCGCAAACAGGCGATCACGAAGCAAGAAGGCGGGGGGTTGCCGTCAACATTTGTGCCGGGGAGAAATCATGTTTTTCTTTCGACGGTCGCGATCTATGCTTATCAGCTGGGGATACACAATCTGGTAGCCGGAATTTGTCAGACGGATTATAGTGGCTACCCCGATTGTCGGGATAAATTCGTAAAGTCACTTGAAAAAACGCTGAGTCTGGCAATGGATTATGAATTTAAGATTCATGCCCCTTTGATGTTTTTGACGAAGAAGGAGACGGTGAAACTGATGAAGAAACTTGGCGGGATAGAGCTTCTCAAGCTCACAAATACATGTTATGAAGGAGGGGGAAAGGCCTGCGGGAAATGTCCGGCGTGTGAACTCCGACTTAAAGGATTCAGTGAAGCGGGCGTGGCTGATCCGTTAACATATATTTAAGATTAGAAGATTATGAGTGACAAGTTGTACAGAGAGGGCAAGGACTATGATCAGGTGGATACGAAAGTTTTGCGGGAAAAGATGCGCAAAACGCATCCCCTTTTGACGTTTGATTTTGACGAGCAAAGTCCGGGAGAACACTGGGTGACGGTAAAATCACCGGAGTTTACAGCCATCTGTCCGTTTTCTGATTATCCCGATTTCGGGAAGGTGAGGATAAGTTATGTGCCGGATAAGAAATGCCTGGAATTAAAATCTTTTAAACTTTATATAAACGCTTTTCGCGATGTAAAAATATTTCATGAGACGGTTACGGAATTTATTTTTAAAGATTTTTTGGATGCGGTGAAGCCCAAAAAAGCGAAAATTCTGATGAAGATGAATCCGCGAGGTAATGTGAAAACGGTGTGTGAAAAGTTTTTTAATTGCTAGATTAATAATTTCTCCTCATGAAAATCCTCACCTTTTTTTTCTTCTTCGCTCTCGGTCTTGTCATCATGATTTATCGTGAGAAGATTAAACAGTTCACCGGAACTTTTGCTTTTGCGGAAAGCTGGTTTGGGACCGGTGGAACGTATACGTTTTTTATTATTTTTGGTTTTCTGCTTACTGTCGGTTCAATCTTCTGGGTGACGGGAACGCTGGATGGAATTTTTAATGCTACTTTAGGTAGGTTTTTCTTGAGTCATTAAATAAAAAAATCAATCATAAACCTTTCGTTCGTGATTGATTCCTATCCTTCGACACACTCAGGACATTCTCCTAACTTGTTTATCTGTGGTGGAACACCATGAGCGATCCCGACTTTGTCGGGAGAGTCGAATGGTGGAGCTGAAGGGAGTCGAACCCTTTACCTCCGCGGTGCAAGCGCGGCGCTCTAGCCAAATGAGCTACAGCCCCATAAACACGGGCAATTTTACTAGAAGTTCATTAAAAGTAAAGGGAGCCTTTTTAATTTCTTGCAAAACTCCGCTTTTGTAGTCGTTTCCTCAATAGGACAAAGTTTGTCCCCAAGAAATTAATATTGTTTGACGGTTCGACATTGGCTCCAATATAAATTTCTTTGTGACATCCTCCGCTACGGATCTGCTCGCCCCGCAAGGCGGGGTTGCAGCTCCTTTGCTACGGAACACTTTGTTCGCAATTTTCTCTTGTCTTTTTCTTGTTTAAAGAATACTATGACCTCTCATTGACCTTCTATCAATCTTATTACTCTATATCACTTTACATTATGAAAATACTCA
>DAOVYC010000133.1 GCA_030635805.1 bacterium
TATCGGCAATATCCTCAGTAGTTATCTTCACAATTGCTTCTTTTTCTTCTTCAAAAATTTCGAGAAGATCAATGTCTATATCGTATTCTTCTTCTTTTTCTAATTTACACAGGGTATCACAGCCATCTCCGTTTATGGTGTTTCCATCATCACATTCTTCGCCTTCTTCCAGGATATTGTTTCCACAAATTTGTTGTATTCTCTCTTCTTCCCGTTCTTCTTCAGCAGCCATGTGTTCTATAGTACATGTACTACTGCAACCGTCTCCGCTGACTTTGTTTCCGTCATCGCATTCTTCATCGGATGTTTTAGTTCCGTTACCGCAAAATGCCGAAGGAGCATAACCGCCCGGAGAACCCGGAGGAGTACTTATAATACCACACGTAGATGTGTCCCAGTGATCATCTCTAGCACATACGGCTGTTCCACCTGTCCAACCGCCCGAAGAAAAACTGGTACAGGCAATGGTCTCTCCCGCCTTACATTCTTCGGATGAGCCCACGGTACCATCACTGCCAACGTCGGCAAGGATAGAGGCTTCGGCAAAGGACGAAGAACCTGTTGCTTCAGTGTTTTCTAGATTTATGGCATTTACCTGGAATCTGCTTCCTGTGACCATCCCCGCGTCGTAAAATGTATCGTAGACGCTTTGAAAACGCGTACCCTGATTAGCTCGCACCAAAGTACTAAAATTACTTACAAACAACAGAGATAACGCGAGAAGCGCGAGAAATTTTTTCACTTTTGTTTTTATTTTTGTTCAAATTAATCTAAGGATTATACCATAAAATCGATTATTCTTGAATACTACTAGTTGTAGTGGATAATCATTCTTGTTTTTGGTCAAACTAAAATTGAATCATGAATAATGAATAAGGAATCATGATTAACTGAAAACAGTTGCAAACTGAATGACTTTTGAATACAATCCAGACGATTACTTTGAATATTAAATGCAGCATTTTCGCGAAAAAAGCGTTTCAGCACAAACTGGTTAATCTTTCAGAACTAAGCGAATGCTTAGTTTTTTTTTACTAAAACCTAGTCCCTAACCCCTAATCTCATGGATTTCAAAGGCGCTCACATCCTTCATGTGAATCAATTTACCAGGGAAGATCTGGAAAAAATCATGGAGGTATCCAAAAAGATGTTGCCAATTGCCAAAGGTGAAGAAACATCTGATTTACTTAAAGATAAAATTCTTGCGGCTCTATTTTTTGAGCCTTCCACCAGAACCCGTTTAAGCTTTGAAAGTGCCATGATTCGACTGGGAGGACGGGTAATTAATACAACAGAGGTAAAATTTTCATCACTCATAAAGGGTGAATCACTTGAAGATACGGCGAAAGTTATCAGTAGCTATTGTGATGTAATAGCGGTACGACATCCGGAACTGGGAAGTGCGGCTACTATGGCGGGTGCTTCCGATGTCCCGGTCTTGAATGGTGGTGATGGTCCCGGACAACATCCAACTCAAGCTCTCCTCGATCTTTTTACTATTTATCAAGAAAAGGGAAAGGTGGATGGTTTACACGTGGCTATGGCCGGTGATCTTAAATACGGGCGAACAGTGCACTCCCTCGCTATGCTTCTTGGAAACTTTGATGTAACTTTTACCTTTATCGCTCCGGAAGGAATTCGGATGCCGGGTAAAATTGTGGATCATCTCCGAGATAAAGGATTTACGGTAAATATCACAGATGATTTAGCGGAAGGAATGAAAGATGCGGACATAATTTATGATACCCGTATTCAAAAAGAAAGATTTCAAGATCTTGAATTGTTTGAGAAAATTAAGAGCGTTTATGTCATAGATAAAAAATTACTTTCCAAGTGTAAAGAAGATATAATCGTGATGCATCCGCTTCCAAGAGTGAATGAAATTACTACCGATGTGGACGATACTAAGCATGCGGCTTATTTCCGACAGGCCTTCTATGGAATACCGGTGAGAATGGCGCTTTTGGCAATGGTGTTGGGGAAGGCGTAAACGGCAATTTACAATTTACAGTTCACAATTTACTTTCAAGATACATTTCATCAATTACCAATTTGGTATATTGTGAATCAGAACTAGAATACAAATTGAAAATTGTACCTTGTTTCTTGAATGTGAACTGTAAATTGTAAATTTGGTGTTTAATGAAATTAAATAGTAGTCAGCAGAAAGCGGTTAAACACACCGGCTCCCCTCTTCTCATTGTCGCCGGAGCGGGTACGGGGAAAACAACGGTGATTACGGAGCGGATTATTCATCTGATTGAAAAAGAAAAAGTTTTAGCAGAATCAATTTTAGCCTTAACGTTTACAGAAAAGGCTTCGAATGAAATGTTGGAACGAGTGGATATTCGCCTGCCTCTTGGTCATAGTGAAGTAGCGATTAAGACTTTTCATGGTTTTTGTGATCAGATTCTCCGACAATACGGATTGGAGATTGGTTTGAATATAGGATATAAAATTCTGACCGAGATTGATTCCTGGATCTTTTTTAAGGATCATCTTTTTGATTTTGATTTTAATTATTATCGACCGATAGGGAATCCGACTAAATTTATTGCGGCTTTGATTTCTTATTTTGGAAGGTTGCAAGATGAGAATGTGTTACCAAAAGAATATCTGGATTTTACGAAAAAGATGCCTGCACAAATAAGTGAAGATAATCCTTCGACTTTGCTCTCTTCGACTAAGCTCAGAGTCGATGACAGGACCTTTGGGGAAAAAAAACGCCATCAGGAACTTGCCGGGGTTTATGGCAAATATTTAGAAATTAAACTTAAAAATGATGTAATGGAGTTTTCGGATATGCACTATTATATTCTTAAACTTTTCAGAGAACGTCCTAATGTTCTTAAGCGAGTACGAGAGCAATATACTCATATATTAGTTGATGAATTTCAGGATACGAATTTAATTCAGTTTGAATTGTTGAAAATGCTGTCCGGAGATGGGAAAAATTTGACCGTAGTAGCGGACGATGACCAGTCGATTTATGCTTTTCGAGGATCAAATATTAGTAATATTCTGAATTTTTCAAAGATATATCCGAACGTAAAAAA
>DAOVYC010000051.1 GCA_030635805.1 bacterium
GTTCGAGTTATTTATGCCGAGGCGGAGAATGCAGAAGAAGCAGCCAGAAAAATGGTTCGTGGGCAAACAACCACTCTCTACAAAAGAGCAACCGCCAATATCCGTGTTGGTGGTCTAAATGCGGGGGAAAACTATTGCTTCAAAGGAAACTACATTTCTGTTTATAAGCACAGAGGTGGACGATACGCTACCAACGAAGATCAAGACTGGGATCTAACTTTAGAAACAGATTGGTTGTGTATGATTTCAGAAGAAGAAACACCGGCAACTACTTCTGAGATTGGACAAACTGTACAACATGCAAACGATCTTCTTATCCAAAACATAAGTGTTCATCCAAAAATAGAACGTGAAAAAATTGATGGTAAACAAACATCAGGTCACTGGATGGAAGTTACTGTCCACAACGCGGGGAGTAATAGTATAGATTCAGGTTTAGTAAGTTTGACTTGCGTAGAAAAATCACCATCCAGCCAAAAGGAGGAACTCGTTAAAAACATTACCCAGAGTCTAAGCGCAGGCGGATCATATAAAATGGATTTTTTCGTTACGAGAACCGTAACTCAATTATGCAGAAGCAGTTTTGTGATTAACCTTCCAAATGACGATGTTGAATTTAATAACAAACTCAAAATTAGATTAGGGAAAGACCCGGAAGGACGCTACACTATCCATCACTACTAATATCGAACTTTCATGTTTGCGTATCTTCGAAAAATCTGGAACACAAAAAGTCTGAGAAAAAGAATTCTTTTTACGATTGGGATTATTATTATTTACCGTCTTATTGGCCACATTACTGTGCCCGGAATTGACGCCACCAGCCTAAAAGCGGTATTCGACAGAAACAGCCTGCTTGGCGTATTTGCCGCCTTTACGGGGGGCACTATGGGTAATTTTTCCATAGTTCTTATGGGGCTCTCACCATACATCAACGCCTCCATCATTCTTCAGCTTATGACGGTGGTGGTGCCAAAACTGGAGGCCATTAGCAAAGAAGGAGAACAGGGAAGAAAAAAAATCAATCAGTACACTCGATATTTAACAATTCCTCTCGCTTTTCTGCAAAGTTACGGGATGATCTTATTGCTCAATAATTCCGCCCACAGTGCCACGGGAGCCGGTCTGGTGCCAAACATTACCTCACCGGGCATTATCTTGCCGATGATGCTTACCATCACCGCAGGAACGTTGCTCTTAGTCTGGATTGGTGAACTTATTAGTGAATATGGAATAGGAAACGGGGTTTCTCTTATCATCTTTGCCGGTATCGTCTCGGCGGTCCCCGGCGTGATCGGCCAAACTCTTGGGATGGCCACCTTCGACCAGTCCAAATATCTACCATTCATGATTCTTACCGTTGTCACCCTTCTTCTTATTGTTCTGGTGGTTATGGTTACCGAAGGGCAAAGAAATATACCTATTACTTACTCCGGGAGGCAAGCGGGAAGACTAAGCCAAAAATCAAATCTTCCAATTCGAGTAAACCAAGCCGGAATGATTCCGATCATCTTTGCTATCTCTATGGTTACTTTCCCATCCATTATCGCTCAATTTTTTGCCGGTAATCCGGTCGCAGATTGGATTATCCAAAACTTCGGTGGAGCAGGAGGACTGGGATGGCTATACATTACCTTCCTCTTTGTTCTTGTTATGGGTTTCACCTACTTTTATATTTCCATCACTTTCAATCCGGATAAAATTGCCGAAGAAATTCAAAAAAGAGGTGGGTTCATTGCCGGAATCCGACCGGGGAAACAAACTGCTGAATTTTTGCATAACGTTTCTATGCGCCTAAGTCTCTGGGGTGGTTTATTTATAGCCTTTCTCGCCACTTTTCCACTTGCCCTTCAAGGCGTCTTCCAAAATATTGGGCTGGGAACCGTTCAACTTCTTATGTCCGGCTCGGGACTTATCATCATCGTTGGAGTAATCGCGGAGCTTATGCGACAAATCAACACCCAGCTTGTGATGCACGACTACGAAAAGCTTTACTAAATTTAAGCTAAATTACAAATTTAAAGTTGAATATTATGGATTATATTTTCTTTGGCATACAAGGAAGCGGTAAGGGTACTCAAGGTAAAATTTTAGCTCAAAAACACGGACTGGAATATTTTGGAGCGGGAAATGAGCTTAGAAAACTTGCCGAAGAAGATTCGGAATTGGGGAAAAAAGTAAAAAAAATAACAGAAGCGGGACAATTAGTATCGATTGAAACAATAATAGAAATTATCGGTAATTTTATCAAAAAAATTCCCCAAAATAAGGGGGTCGTTTTCGACGGTATTCCTCGCAATAACGAACAAAGGGTTTTATTTGAAGAGCTTATGAACAAATTAGACAAAAAACCCACCGCTCTTTTTATAAAAATTTCCGAAGAAGAAGCAATCCATCGTATTACTAATCGCTGGATGTCAAAATCAACAAATAAAATCTATATGTCCAAAGATCTGGCTCTGCAAGAATGCAGTCGGGACGACATTTACCAAAGAGCAGACGACAATGAAGAAAGTATAAAAGTACGTATAAACGCCTACAAAAAAGAGACCATACCGGTTATCGACTGGTATAGAGAACAAGGCAGATTAATAGAAGTAAACGGAACTCCACCCATTGAGGAAGTCGCTGAACTTGTTAATAAGAGTTTAGCCAAATAGGAAATTCATATGAAAAAACCAATAATCAAAACCGAAGAAGAGATTCGTCTCATGAAAGAGGCGGGCAAAATCCATAAAAAAATCATGGAAGAAGTAAAAAGGCATGTGGTTATCGGAATTTCCACCTGGGAACTGAATAAAATTGCCGAAGATATGTGTCGAAAATATGATGTGGAACCGGCCTTCAGGGGATACGGTGGTTTTCCGGCAGCATTATGTACTTCAGTTAATCAAGAAGTGGTTCACGGTATTCCTTCAAAAAAAGTAATTTTAATAGAAGGAGACATTATTGGTATGGACTTTGGAATCAAATACAACGACTTATATACCGATGCCGCCATTACTCTCCCCATCGGGAAAGTTAATGAAGAAACTCAAAAACTTCTTTCCGTGACCAAAAAAGCCCTGAGCATAGGATTGCAAAAAGTAAAAGAAGGCGCTGCCACCGGTGATATTGGTGCCGCAATTCAGAAACATGTTGAATCGAACGGCTTTTCAGTAGTACGTGACTGTATTGGTCACGGAGTAGGCAGATACCTGCATGAGCCCCCGGAAATACCCAACTACGGGAATGCGGGGGAAGGAACAATTCTAAAAGAAAATATGACCATTGCCATAGAGCCGATAGTGAATATGGGAGACTTCAAAGTTGAAACCCTGAAAGATCATTGGACCATAGTTACCAAGGATAGGAAATTATCAGCTCATTTCGAACACACCGTCGTGGTAAAGAAAGACGGATATGAAATAATTATATAAAGTTGTCAACGGAATTTTCCCCTTTTTTTGAAGTTGACTTGAGATAAAAATACTTTTTAGATAGACTCATACAGCTTTTTTCTAGCTAATTTATACACTTGTCAAAAGAAAAAGAAGAGTTTACGATCGAGGGAAAAGTAGTTGAAGCCCTACCGGGCTCCGAGTTTATAGTTGAACTTGAAGAGGAGGGAATGAAAGGGCATAAGATCAGAGCCCACCTTTCCGGCAAAATGAGAATGCACTATATAAGAATTATGCCGGGGGATAAAGTTACCATAGTTATGACCCCCTACGATCTTGAAAAAGGGAGAATTACCTACAGAGACAAAGATTCCAGAAAATCTTAAATTATCTATCTTAGAAAATTATGAAAGTTCGAGTTTCGGTAAAACCAATTTGTGAACACTGTCAGGTTATCAGGAGAAAAGGAGTAGTTCGAGTTATTTGTCCACGTAATAAGCGACACAAGCAGCGTCAAAGATAGCTTAATCGATAATTTAGCCCGTTTAATTACGGTTCAGAATTAAACGGAGATTTGCTTGTGCCACAATCAACAGTTATCTGCTTTCCTTTCCTTTTTTACTTTTTCCTTTTTCCTTTTTATGGCTCGTATTGCAGGAATAAATCTACCAAAAGAAAAGCGCCTGGAGGCGGCATTAACAACAATCACCGGAATTGGAAGATCGTTGTCGAAAAAAATTCTAAAAAGAATAAATCTTGATTTGGATTTAAAGGTAAAAGATCTTACCGAAGATCAGGAAAATACTCTCAGAACAGAAATTACCAGAATCAAGGTCGAAGGTGATATGCGCCGTGAAATCCAGATGAATATTAAAAGAATGCAAGATATCGGATCATACAAGGGTTTTCGTCATAAAAAAAGACTTCCTGTTCGCGGGCAACGAACCAAAACCAATGCTCGTACCAAACGTGGTAAAAAAATAACCATGGGAAGTGGAAAACGCAAAGAGGAGAAAAAGTAAGGTAGTGGCGAATAAAGCGTTCCGTAGCGAAGTAACTATGAGCTTGCCGAGTAGTTACGTAGCGAAGGACATCGCAATATAATTTTCAAAGGAGACAAGAGCTGAAGAATCAAACTTTGAAAATTGTATGAAGATGAGCTTTATCCCATTGAAAAGACCGCCAAGTCTAAAATCAATTTAAAAAATATCTACAACCTAAGTTAAAATGGCCGTCAGCAAAGTAAAGAAAATCAAACGCACAGTCCCAAGCGGTAGAGCATATGTTCACGCGGGGATGAATAACACTATCATCACCATCACCGATCAAAATGGAGGTGTTTTAGCTCGTTCAAGCTCAGGAGGATGTGGGTTTAAAGGAACTAAAAAATCAACACCTTATGCTGCCCAAATTGCGGCGGAGGGAGCGGCTGAAAAATGTAAACCTTACGCTCTGGAAGAAGTAGATGTTTACGTAAAGGGGATTGGACCGGGAAGGGAGCAAGCTATTCGCGGACTTATTTCCGGAGGAATAAACGTAAATCTTATTGTAGACAAAACCCCTATTGCTCATAACGGATGTCGTAAGAAAAAAGCCCGCCGAGTGTAATCTGCAATCCCAAGCATCTTACGAACTTCAATAATCCCAATAATCTTAATTATTAATGGCACGATACACAGGACCAAAAGCGAAACTCTGCAGACGTGAAGGTGTCAACCTTTTCGGCTCTGCAAAGTATACCAAGATTCTTACTAAGAAAAACTATCCACCGGGGATGCACGGAAAGAGTAGAATGAAAAAACCGTCTGAATATGCAACTCAGCTTCGGGAAAAACAGAAATTATCCCGTATTTTCGGAATCTCCAAAAAACAACTCACTAACTACTACAAAAAAGCCAACAGTATGCAGGGAGCTACCAGTGACAATCTCCTCCTCCTGATAGAAAGGAGGCTCGACAATCTTTTATTCAGATCGGGGCTTGCTCTTACTCGTATGCAGGCCAGACAATTCGCAAGCCATGGATTATTCATGTTAAACGGGAAAAGAGTTACTATTCCTTCGATTCAGTTTAAAGTCGGCGATAAAATTGAAGTCCGACCTCGTTCAAAAACATCAAAAGTATTTGAACTAATA